>NZ_JAYLVQ010000038.1:0-86821 GCF_035818575.1 Halobacillus sp. HZG1 | reverse complement strand
TACTCGCTTTCCTGTGGGGGAGTGCCGAGCTTCCTCGGGCTACGCCCTGCGGGATCTCGCCGATCTCCTTTCTCCCACGGGAGTCTCGCAGCTTCCCAGCCACCCCATACGATAAAAGTGAGAAACGAACCCCTTTGCCCCGTATGAGTGTCTTTCACAGATCCTGAGTCTATAGTGATAAAGCGCTCTATAACAGGCTTTATCATTCAAAATGTTGTAGGAGAATCCATGTTGCTTCACTTTCCTTAGGAGTAAAAGCTTCCCTTTCCTGGAAGTGGTTTCGAGATACTTATATGGCAAAGGGCGGAGGGGAATGGCGAGACTCCTGCGGGGAAAAAGTGCAGGGTGAGACCCCACAGGACGCAGTCCGAGGAAGCTCACCGCGCTCCCGCGGAAAGCGAGGTATTCCCCGCAGTCCCCATCCACCTAACAAAAGTCTCGAAACTGAGTCTTCAAGAATAGGGAGCTTTTGTGAAATATTGTTGGGACTACATAGAAAAGCCCGGAATGTAGTCCGGGCTTTAGTGAAGTTTATTTTTTTATTCATCAAGATCCAAGTCGGTAACGGCACCTTTGGAAGAGGAAGATACGAGTCTCGCATACTTCGCCAGTACGCCTCGTTTATGCTTAAGCTCAGGGCGTCTCCACTCGCTTTTTCTACGCTCATATTCTTCATCACTAACTTCAAAATTAATTTGCTGCGTATCGCTGTCGATCGTGATAGTGTCCCCTTCTTTCAGCAGGCCGATGGGACCTCCAACGACTGCTTCAGGAGCGACGTGGCCGATTACGAATCCGTGGGATCCACCTGAGAAACGACCATCTGTAAGTAGAGCAACCTTTCCACCCAGTCCTTTTCCTACAATCATAGCTGTAATCGAAAGCATTTCCGGCATGCCTGGTCCTCCTTTTGGACCGACATTTCGTATGACCAGAACGTCTCCTTCTTTAATCTCATCGTTGACAATCGCTTCCGTCGCTTCATCTTCACTATTGTACACACGTGCAGGTCCTTCAAAACGGCTGATTTTCTGTCCGGACATTTTAGCAACGGCACCTTCTGGCGCCAGGTTTCCTTTCAGAACGACGAGTGGCCCTTTTTCTTTGATTGGCTGGTCAAACGGAACAATGACCTTCTGACCTTCTTTTAGAGAAGGAACTTCTGCCAAGTTTTCAGCGACCGTTTTCCCGGTAACGGTCAGGCAGTCCCCATGCAATAAACCTTCTTCAAGAAGTAATTTCATAACAGCTGGAACACCGCCACTTTCATACAAGTCCTGCATGACATATTTACCACTAGGCTTCATATCTGCAATATGAGGGACTTCCTGTCTGATGCGCTCAAAGTCATCCAGAGTCAAATCCACTCCAGCAGAATGGGCCATGGCAAGGAGGTGAAGGAATGCATTCGTAGATCCACCAAGAGCCATTACTACGGTGATGGCATTTTCAAATGCTTCTTTTGTCATGATATCGCGAGGATAGATCTCTTTTTCCAGCAGCTCGATGACGAGCTCACCCGCTTGTTTACATTCCGTTTCTTTGTAATCGTTAACCGCTGGTGTAGAGGAAGAACCAGGAATACTCATCCCTAAAGCCTCCACAGCAGAAGCCATTGTGTTTGCAGTGTACATTCCACCACAGGCACCTGCTCCAGGACATGCATGACATTCAACTCTGTGCAGCTGTTCGTCGTCGATCTGTCCTTCATGGTACTTTCCTACAGCTTCAAAAGACGAAACAATATCAATATCCTCTCCATCAAGCTTTCCTGGTTGAATCGTTCCTCCATATACGTACACCGAAGGAATGTTCAAACGTCCAATAGATATTAAGCAGCCAGGTGTCGTTTTGTCGCAGCCGCCGATGGCGACCAGACCATCCAGTCTTTCCGCATTTGTGACGGTTTCAATGGAGTCTGCAATCACTTCACGGCTTGGAAGGGAATAAAACATCCCCTCGTGGCCCATCGCAATTCCGTCAGCTACTGTAATTGTATTGAAAATCATAGGAGCTCCGCCATTTTCACCGGCTCCATTTTTCGCTTCTTGTGCTAGCTTATCGATATGTACATTACAAGGGGTAACCTCACTCCATGTACTCGCAATTCCAATCATAGGTTTTTGGAAATCTTCATCTGTAAATCCAACAGCTCTCAACATCGAGCGGTTCGGGACTCGATTGACGCCTTCACTGATGTCTTTACTTCTTATTCTTAAATCTTTTTTCGTTTTCTCCATCCCTAACACTCCTTTTATAAATGGTCGTATCATTTTGTAAATGAAATAACTTACCATGATGATACTAACAACTAAGGAGCATAGCAATGATTTTTCTGAATATAATAAACATTCCTTACAATTAAAACGCTTTCATTAAGAGAAAAAAATGAAAAAAAGGCCTGCTGAAAAGCAGACCCATATATAGGGGGGACCTTATACATTTGCAGGTTCAAATGTTTTACAATCCGTTTCTTCGCTGTTGCTCGCTTTTTTACCTTTATGACTGACTACGAAAATTTCATCTGCTCCGCAGGAAATCCCGTCATTGTTATGAACACAGTTTCGGACTTCACATTTTACATCCAGCGCCACATCTAACACCTCCCTATAGCTGTTATTTTCTGCTGTCATGGCTTTGAATATTCTTTCCAGTCCTCCCCATAAAGGCCTGAGGCAAAATCACCCACAATGACATCTTCGATTTGTGATAGAATAGGAAGCGTGATTGTATAAGGTCAAAATGAAACTTTTCCCCCGTTATTTCATAAATTGTATGAAAGAGGTCGCTGGAAAAACTGATTGAGGTCCAATCAGATTATAATCAACTTAAAATAGGACTGGTGTTTATGGATAAGAAGCAAAAGATCTATAATAAATTGTTGGAAGTCGTGAAAGAGGAAAATGTTAAAGTGGATGAAATGTTGAAAGACCACTTGTACACAAAGCTTGGAGGAAAAGCCGATTTTTTCATTACTCCAACATCCTACGAAGAAATCCAAAATGTCGTTAAGCTTTCGAATGAAGACAACATTCCTTTCACTCTGCTTGGCAATGGATCAAACTTAATTATTAAAGACGGTGGTATACGTGGAATCGTCATCAACTTAAAACATCTGGATACCATCTATTCTGAAGGCAACACAGTGGTCGCCCAAAGTGGTGCCCGCATCATTGATGCCTCCCGTTATGCTCTTGATAAGCATTTATCCGGATTAGAGTTCGCCTGTGGAATCCCCGGAACTGTCGGCGGTGCTTTATACATGAATGCAGGAGCTTATGGTGGAGAAATCAAAGATGTGCTTGATTATGCATATGTGGTAGATAAACATGGAAACCTTGTAAAGCGGCTCGCTGCTGAACTTGATCTTGATTATCGAACCAGTAACATTTCAGCTAATGGAGATATCGTCGTAGAAGCCACCTTCCATCTGAAGCCTGCTAAGTATGAGGAAATTAAAGAAGTGATGGATGACTTGACGTACAAGCGTGAATCTAAACAACCACTGGAATACCCTTCATGTGGAAGTGTCTTTAAACGACCACCTGGATATTTTGCCGGTAAGCTGATACAGGACAGCGATCTTCAAGGAACCAATATCGGTGGTGCCGAAGTTTCTAAAAAGCATGCTGGGTTTATCGTCAATAAAGATAATGCAACAACTTCTGATTACATCTCTTTGATTGAACATGTTCAAAAAACAGTGAAAGAAAAATTCGGCGTCGATTTGGAAAGAGAAGTACGAATCATCGGTGATGACAAAGACTAAAAAAGAGCCTGCGCTTAGCGCAGGCTCTTTCTATTTTCTCGCCAAAATTTTTGTTTCTCAGTAAGCCCCACTGGAATAGGTCAATTCGTAACTGTGGGTGTAAATTTCGAAAACATTACCAAAAGGATCTTCTACGTAAACCATCTTATATGGTTTCTCACCAGGGTAATATTCGCGAATAGGCATGCGTTGTTTCCCACCCTTAGCCTTTACTTTCTCGACAACTTCTTCGATATTCGGGTCTTGAATACAGAAATGGAAGATGCCTGTCTTCCAATATTCAAAGTTGTTTTCCGGCTCTTCCTGATGCGGGAATTCAAAAAGTTCAATCCCTATCTTATCTCCGGTGGATAGGTGAGCAATTCTGAATGTGTCCCAATCATTGCCGAAAACGTCCCGGCACATCTGACCGACTGGTGTATCATCGTTATGGACATCTGACGGTTCCATAATGACATACCACCCGAATAATTCTGTATAAAACTCAATCGCTTTTTCTAAATTTGGAACTGACAAACCGATGTGTGAAAAACTTCTTGGATATGGGTACATAATAAAAAACTCCTTCTTTATGATTTTATTTTCGCTACGATTTTACCTTTCACATGACGTTCAGACAGACGCTCAAGGGCCTGCGGAACTTCCTCTAATGAGATGGTCTCTTCCAGTAGGGAAGAAAGTTTACCATCAGCCATCATTTCGAGTATTTCGTCTCCGATAAAACCAAGGTCTTTTTGGGATTCTATATCCGCTCTATGGGCCGCTGCAAGGGCTATTTCGTGATACGACACAACGGTAGTAAAGGGTTTTATTTTAGTGAAATCAGGTGCACCAGCGATATATACCAAATGACCCATAAAGGCAAGGTAGTCGAGTGATGCTGTCGCATTATCACGGCTTACTGCATCCACGACTGCGTCCACCCCTTTACCTTCCGTGATTTCCTTGACCCTTTGATGTACATCTTCATTACGGTAATCAATAACGAAGTCTGCGCCTAACTGACGGACATGATCATGGTTATGAGCAGAAGCTGTGGTTATGACCGTCTTTCCTGCCGCTTTTGCAAGTTGAATACCGAAGCCTCCGACTCCTCCTGCTCCTGCATGAATTAGAATGGTGTCCACTTGATCGAGCGGAAGCTTACGATGAATGGCTTGATAAGCGGTATAGCCAGCTGTCGGGAGGGCCGCCGCCTCTTCGAAGGTGATTTTATCAGGGATTCGCGAAATCGTATGGGCCGTCGTTACTGCATATTGAGCATAAGCCCCACTTTTCAATAGATCACCATGGTAGACTACTCGATCCCCTTTTTCCCACTCGGTCACATCCTCCCCGAGCTCTACAATTGTTCCTGCACCATCCAGTCCCAGAATATGAGGATACGTCCAATTCGGGTTGCCATTCGTTGCGGTCTTATAATCAACAGGGTTCAATCCTGCCGCATGTACTTCAATTAGCACTTCTCCTTTTTGGGGGTGAGGTCTCTCTACTTCCTCTACTTTCATTTCTTTCCATTTATTTTTATCATGTAAAAGCAGTGCTTTCATCCGTCTTCATCTCCTTATTAAACAGTTTCCTTCAATTAGTGAAACGATATACTATATACTAACGAGAGGCACAGATAGAAACAAGAAGGCACTTTTCAGTAACTGAGTTACTAAAGGGTAACCTATCATTGGATAGAAATGAGGGACACACAATGAAACAGCTGCAATCGGAATACCAGTGCGCCATTAATTTAGTGATCGATTTAATCGGTGGCAAATGGAAGGTTTTAATCCTGTGGCATTTGAATGAAGGGGACAAGAGATTCAATGAATTGAGAAGAACCATCCCTGAAATCACAAAAAAAATGCTCACACAACAACTGAGAGAGCTTGAGGGACATGGACTTGTAAAGCGGACGGTTTTTGAGGAAGTTCCTCCAAAAGTGGTTTATTCTACTACGGATTACGGACGCAATCTCCAGCCGGTTCTTTATGGAATGTGTCAATGGGGCGATGATTACGCTGAAAATGAAGGGATTCAGATGAACAGCTGTTGGACAGGCCGGGATTTTATGCAAAAATAAAAGCGACCTGTTGTAAGGTCGCTTTCTTTGTTAGGACATCCACTTCGGTGGTGTGTTTTTTTCCCAATATATCTCGCCAAGTTCATGGTGTTTCATGAAGTTGTCCTCCTGCAAATGATAATGGAAGTTGAACCAGTATCCTTCACCCGGCCGCTTATCCCTGCGGACATGAAAACGAGCAACTTCTTCGTCTGTATGCTTGTTATGGATATTAAAAATTCTTTCACCGTATCCAGGGGACGGATCTTCAGTAATTTCATAATAAGGAACTTCGTTTTCATCA
Organism: Halobacillus sp. HZG1; assembly: GCF_035818575.1. NCBI lineage: Bacteria > Bacillati > Bacillota > Bacilli > Caryophanales > Bacillaceae > Halobacillus > Halobacillus sp. HZG1. The sequence goes on along the minus strand of NZ_JAYLVQ010000038.1, from coordinate 80,695 downwards.
GCAGATGTAAGAATCTCTCCCATTACCTCTTCGATCTTAGGTAAAATCGTTGTAGTCATATCTTCATCTACTTTTTCAATAATTCGTGGCCCCATCTTTGTAAGCGTCTGTGTTTTCGCTTGCTCCGTTATGGTTTCAATCCAATCATCAGTGGTCAAAGGTGCTGCAGATGATGGAGGTGCTATGTGTAATTCTTCTGTTTTTGTGGAATGAGGTGTTTCTTGCACATGCCGATCAGCCGACAGCTCTTTTTTATCAGCAGCATCTGTGTCGATCTGCATCGGTGGAACGTAAAGGCCTAAAGTCATGACAGATATAAGTACAACAAATACTTTTCTCATTAACGGCTTCATTACAGACAATCTCCCTCTACTTCAGGATGACTTCATTTTATCATTTTCTACGAAGTTGTCCATAAGTAAAAAGAAACCGTTTCCATATTGTCACATTTTTGTTGAATAATCATCGCATACCATTCGGGTCTTTAAAAATGCCTATTATACCCGGTCTTCCAGAATGCCAGCCAACTTTCCCCGCTTATGAAAATCCCTTATTCAAACCATACCTTTGAAATTCCTCATCTGCTTTTGAACAAGTTAACCATCTGGTTGGAATCATCAGCTACGTTCGTATCGACATCCTAGTACTTTTATCTGCCCGTCTTCTTTTTCTTCTGTTTATTTACCATGTGGGTTGTGGTTTTCTTTCCCTGTACATGAAACAAGAAAATAAGGAAAACTTAAAGGATGAAAAAGGAGGAGGAAAAGATATGAATCCCAATCAAGGACAAAATCAAAACCAGCAAGGTCAGCAAATGCCTCAAAACATGGTGAATAAAAACCACGGCGGTCATGAGTTATTTGATGCTCATGAGGTCATCGCAAGCTTAATCAATATGCTTGATCAGTACCAAATGTATGCCCAGCATATCCAGGACCCAGAGCTTCAAAGCATTCAGCAGCGCCAACATGCGTTTGTGACCCAAATGTACAATACTATTGTTCAGAGTTTCAGTACAGGGCAGGATCCTGCTCAAGAAACACAACAATACAAAATGCAGCAAAGTAACGAAGTCGTATACGGCATCAAACCCGGACAACCAAAGAAACCGAACCAGTCCGTCAATGAACTTGCGGATAAAGGGCTTTCCGCTTATATGCTCGGACAAACAAAGTCACTTGCGACTTTATTGTCTATGACTGCCCTGGAAATGACGAACCCTGTCTTGCGCCGTGTGGTTGCAGATAGTGTTCCGAACTTCATCGAGATGAGTTATGAGATTTTTCTTTATCAGAACAAGCATGGGTACTACCAGGTTCCGCAGTTGCAGCAACAAGACATGAACCAAATGCTGCAAAGCTATACAACTGCTCCACAAGGAAATATGCCGCACTAAACAAACAAGGACGCCCGCTTCTCAGCAGGCGTCCTTGTTTAATACGTATACGATTCAACCTTAAACTTTATGGCAGGTTTCTTGAAGACTCAGTTTCGAGACTTTACGGGGTTCGTTGCCCGGATTGAGCGTCAGGGGTGGCTGGGAAGCTACTCGCTTTCCTGCGGGGATGACGGCAAGCCTACTCGTGCTTCGCACTGTGGGGTCTTGCCAGCCAATCCATTCCCGCGGGAGTCTCGCAGCTTCCCAACCACCCCATTCGATGTATGAGTGTCGAACCCCTTTACCAAGTTTGATGGTCTTCTACTATCCAACTGTTAGGGGGAAAAGCGCTCTGGATTAGGTTTTTCTGTGCTAGGCGAGGTGTTCTTTCATCCATTTCTAATAATCATACAAGCTGTCCTTATAGTAGTGGTTTCGAGAACCTTTTATGATAAAAGGGCGGAGGGGAATGGCGAGACTCCTGCGGGAAAAAAGTGCTTGGTGAGACCCCACAGGACGCAGTCCGAGGAGGCTCACCGCGCTCCCGCGGAAAGCGAGCTATTCCCCGCAGCCCCATCCACCCAACAGAAGTCTCGAAACTGAGTCTTCAACTAAAGGGAGCTATAGTGGAATTAGGGAATTTAGGATTTTATTAATACAAGGAGCAACGTTTTAATATAGTATAGGGACATGCACCTATAAAGGAGGCAGCTCATCTTGCTTTTCAGTTATATTCTTCTCGGCCTATCATTATCTGCTCCCATTGGTCCCATCAATGCTGCCCAGTTTGACAAGGGGATTCGGTATGGTTTTTGGCATGCCTGGCTTGTGGGAGTAGGAGCGATGTGTGCAGATGCCTTATTTATGCTCCTGATTTACTTTGGACTTGCTCAATACGTAGAACTGCCTTTAGTAAAAACGTTCCTTTGGTCTTTCGGTGCTTTCGTACTGATTTATACAGGCATAGAAAGTATGACTGCCTCCCATACAGAAGAAACGGATCGTTCCCTTTCTTCCACAAAAAAGAAAGCTTTTCGGACAGGGTTTCTTATGGCGTTATCCAATCCTTTGAATATTCTTTTCTGGATCGGTATTTATGGTTCCATTTTAGCTCAAATCTCTTCTCAATATGAACAAGCTCAACTTCTTGTTTACAGCGGGGGAATTTTTATTGGAATCATGTTGTGGGACCTGACGATGGCTGGAGCCGCTTCAGGTGCTAGAAGATGGATGACATCAAGATTGCTCCGAGGCGTTTCTGTACTTTCAGGACTTATGCTGATTGGCTTCGGGCTTTATTTTGGATATCAGGCAATCAAGATGTTTGTTGGATAGACAGTCACCTATATATGCTCTCTCCAATAGGATATGGATGTATCCTAGGAGGGAGATTTCTTATGTTGTACACCAAAGAAGATATAGAGAACCACGTGATCGATTTGAACCTTTGGCAGTATGAGGTTTACGAACAATTTTCGAGCATGATGAATCAGCGGGAAACCCCTTATCCGTGTGTACCCGGCATACAAGGGTTCATGAAAAATATGCTGCGTTTCGGGTTCTTGGACGATCCACGTACAGATAATAGTACTGATCAGTTGGCTCGTTTATTAAAAGATTATGGGGAAGTTTCAAGAGACACAGGGAATTATGCTTCTCTTGTCATCTTTTGTGATACCCGAGCCTTGTTGGATGAACAAACAACCATCGATGGATATGAAGAGCTTTTCTGGACCATACTCAATGAAATACACAAAAAAGATCCTGCCCCCTGGCCTGAAGACATCCCGCGAGACCCTGAGGACCCTGCTTGGGAATTTTGTTTCAATGGGGAACCTTACTTCGCTTTCTGTGCAACACCTGTTCATGAAATAAGAAACAGCCGCCGCTTTCCTTGTCTGCTCCTCGCTTTCCAACCCCGTTGGGTTTTTGAGGAAATCAATGACTCTACTCCGTTTGGGAGAAAAATTAAAAAGGTGATCCGGAAGCGCCTGGTCGAGTATGACGGCGTCCCTTCACACCCTGCCTTAAAGTGGTATGGACAAAAAGATAACCATGAGTGGAAGCAGTACTTCTTAAAAGACGATGAGTCGACTTTGCCCCAATGTCCTTTTACAGCTTTGAAAGAAAAGTGGAAAAGTTTACGCCCCTGAATGGGGTGTTTTCTTTTGCTTCACCCATGTAGCTATTGCGATGAGGACCAAGAATGAAAGGCTTACTAAAAATCCGATTCGTGTCATGGCGTCCATCCATGTTCCCGTAATGGCAGCACCGATCAGGCTGATACCGAAGAATACGAGCGTCACTCCCTTTTTCCCTTTCACCATCAATTTCCGGTAAGACAATAGGATAAATACCCAGTTGTATAAGAGCATCAACCCTGCTGCAGTCGTTACATATTCAAAAATACGATTAGGAAGGAGTACGGCAAGTAAAATAGAAAGAATGACGACGACAATCGTCAGAAGAAACGCAGGCTTTGAGACTTTCCCCTCTTCTTTTTCTGCAAATACCCCTGGTGCGTCCCCTTCCTCACTTAACGTCATCAACATCGTCGTCACAGCATAAAGGGAAGCGACCATGGTGGAGAATCCGGCAATAATTAAAACGCTATTGAAAACATGTGGCACCCATGGAAGAGAATATTCCGTTAAGGCTGTGAGGAAAGGACTTTCGTCTGTCGATATGTTCTTCCATGAAGTGAGCTTAATCACAAAATAAAAGGCGGTCACGTAAACCACGGTGAGGACCATCAGCATCAGTGTCCCTGATTTGGGTGCATCTTTTGGATCTTTCAATTCATTAGACATCAACCCCATGACTTCTATCCCTCCAAATGCATAAAACGCATAGAGCAAAGCGACCCAAAGACCAGACCAATCCCCATCAAAAAAAGAAGCCCGCGGACTTGTCAAAGGCCTCGGTGTTCCTCCACCGATATTTCCAGTCATAGCGAGGAGCGCAATGATAATGAACATGATGATCGCAGAAATTTTTATCAGTCCGAAAACATTCTCCATCCGCTCTACTTGTCTCACACCTAGCCAAAGCACTAAGAGACCAAGAACGGCAAAAACACAAGCCAGCATCCACAGTGGGACCTTAGAAAACCAGAACTGCGCAAATATGGCGAGGGCTGTCAGCTGGCTCCCCATGATTAACATTTCCGAGGACCAGTAAACCCAGCCGTTACTAAATCCAGCCCATGGTCCAAAGGCTTGTTTGGCATAAGTACGAAATGACCCTTTTTCAGGATGGGTCGCCGTCATAGCTGCGAGCGAACGGAAAACAATATAAGTCCCAATCCCCGCCAATAAATAAGCTAACAGCACAGCAGGTCCTGCTTTTTCGATAGCAATGCTCGATCCTAGAAAGAAGCCTGTTCCAATAATGCACCCAATTCCAATGAATGAGAGCTGCCACCAGGATAGCTTCCCTTTTTTATGTACGTCCGTCATTCCCACCCCTCCTCCTGCAATTAGTTTGAAATGAATCGTCAGGATTATGTGCGGGAGAGCAAGAATGTTTTTTCGTGATGAGGAGAAAGTATCAAGAGATGAAAAAAGGAGCGTGATATTCATGATCTCATTGACCCCTCATTGCTGGAATGAATTCGATGAACTTAAAAGTGTTGTCGTTTGTAAACCTTCCGTCCTCCATGTCCCTGATAAACAAACGGCAACAGATCTTCGTTGGGAGAAGACAGCTGACAGCGATAAAACAAGACATTGTTTTAACAAAATGGTGGACGCCATGAGTAACGAAGGTGTGCAAGTCATTGATTATTCCACTTTTCTTAAGAGTGAGGAACGGGCGTTCCATGAACAATTGATCAACCGCGTTTTTGTCCGTGACCTCGCTTGCGTGTTCGGGAATCAGGTAATTCCCGGGGAAGCGGGTACTACCATGAGAAGGCCTGAGTACATTCATGCCCATAAAGTTTTTGAGCAGTGGTTTGATGAAAGACATTTCTCCATCCACCGAAATGATACAGTAAATGCACTTGAGAACGGGGATGTATTCGTTTTAAACAAGGATGCGGTCTTTATCAATGTAGGAATGCGGTCAAGCTACGAAAGCGCAAAGGCATTAAAAGAGAAATTAACCCCTCTCGGTTTTTCTGAAGTGGGGATCATCGACCTTCCCCGTCGTGGAGATACGATGCACCTTGATATGAACTTCAATATTGCAGGACATGGACTAGCTTTGGCCAAAAGTTATATGCGCTATTTTCCTGTCGAGGTTTTATCTGCAAACGGATCCTCCTATGTCATGATGCACGAATTCCTTCACCGTCATGGGTTTGAAATCATTTGGACCGATGAAGTGAAACATACCGTGGCTGATATCAACTTTTTGAATTTGAATCCTGAAACGTTATTAATCAGCACGAAAGCCCACAAAAAGATTTTCCACATTGAACAATTGAAAAAGAAACGGCTGATTGAAGTGGATGTTGATGAATTAGAAGCGGGCGGAGGCGGAATTCGATGTATGACCTTGCCTATTGAACGACGATAGAAAGCGTTCTGAAGCAGGGCCAAAAGCTTAACATAAACGAGCTATTCATTTAAGTAGGAATGATGGACGATGGAGTGAGAAAGGATAGGACCGAGGAGGTGTGCATTTGGAACATGTAAAACTATTCGTAATGAAATTCATCATTACATTTGTCATCCTTTTCCTCATTTTAGGTGGAGGATTTAAGATTTCGTTTGGAGATGTTTTTCTGATCAGCTTTGTCCTAAGTCTGGTAGGTTATGCCACCGGGGATCGTATCGTTCTTGACCGCGCAAAAAACATCACAACGACATTATTTGATCTTGTGTTCATTTTCATTTTCATTTACTTTATGACTGGCGCCATTTCCACAAGCCTGGACGTGTTCACGGCCTCCATTCTTTCCACTGTTTCATTAGCCATATTTGAATACTTTTTCCATCAATCTGTCGTTAGAACCTTGGAAAGTGATGATGACCCAGAAGGCGAAGCATCGGTACCGAATGGAAATTTACGAACAGAAGCCTCTCAAGAACTAACGCCATACAAAAATAAAGATAGGAATTAATGTAAGACCTAGTCCCAACATCAAGGGGGCCAGGTCTTCTTTTTTTATGGACATTTGCTTGTCTTCTTCCTGTTTTGAATTATTTAACCATTGTGACTGGACAGGTAGCTACATGCAAAACATTAAAACTAACACTGCCCACAATCTTACTTTTGATTGCACCTAATCCTCGAGACCCCATAACGATACTATAGACATTTGATTCTTTTGCTTCTTTAGCAATTTCAAAGTCGGGTGAACCAATTCTCATTTTTGTGTGTACGGGAATCTCAGAATTACCGAATGCTTTTAAGGCTTCATCAATTACTTCTTTAGCGTTTTCCTGCTGGTATTGACGCACTTCTTCTCTGCTTACAAACCGATTAATATTAGGGGAATTATAATTATATTGAACATTTAAGAGAATAATCTCAGCCCCCATTGCTTTTGCTATCTCCATTGCATGTTGTAAAGCTCTAATCGAAAAATCCGAACCATCAATCGGCACTAGAATTTTTTCTGCCATTTACATTCTCTCCTTCATAGAAAATAATGAATAGATAGCTTCACCATAAAAAAAGAAATCGCTTTCATTTTATGAAATAAGCTCCCCAACCTTAGACGACTTTTGATGATTCAAGCGTTAGGCTAAAGGTTTACTTATAACTATTTTATCAAATCTACTCTCTTATAAATACAAAAAATTCATTGCTAAGGATTCTCGTTTTCTTAAGGAGTCTATTATGAATGAGAGGTGAAGAGGGCGTGAAAAACCCCTGTGGGGAAAATGAAGCATAAAAAAACCACCAATATATGTATTGGTGGAGACGGTGGGAGTCGAACCCACGTCCGGAGATATCGGCACTCGGGCTTCTACGGGCGTAGTTGATATATTATATTTCACTGCCTCTTCAGCCTACCAACAGGCTTCCGAGGAGCTAGCCTGATTGTTCTCTTCGTTTTTCCTCAGGCGGTGGAAAAACGCGTAGCCCACTTTAGTTTGAGACCCTTCATCTAGCACATGGGCGATACCAGGAAGGATCAGCTATAGACTACTTACGCAGCTACAGCTAGGTTTTCGTTAGATTCGCCAGTTATATTTAGGCAAATGACGGTTTTACGAGGCGTCGCTCGACTCGCAACCCGAGCTCGACCTATCCCCGTCGAATCCGTAACGTCCCCGTTAGGATTAAGGGATAACAGTCAAGCTGTTTATCCATGTCGTGTTGACGACAAATATTATTATAGCAGAAATATAATATTTTTCAAGGGGTAGGCGTCATCGAAGACTGTCCTTGATCGCACGGTCGATTTCACGCTTCTGCTGTTTACGTTTCAGATCTTCCCGCTTATCATATTTCTTCTTGCCTCGACCAACTCCAACCAGCACTTTAGCCACACCATTCTTTATATAGACCTTCAATGGAACTAAAGAATAGCCTTTCTGTTGTGTTTGGCCGATCAGTTGGTTGATTTCCTTTCGGTGCAGCAACAGCTTACGTGCCCGAGTGGGTTCATGGTTGTAAATATTCCCCTGCTCGTATGGAGAAATGTGCATGTTGTGCAGATACACTTCACCTTTATTGATGCGGGCAAAGCTGTCCTTCAAGTTCAAACGTCCATTACGGATCGATTTGATTTCTGTGCCCTGTAAAACGATTCCTGCTTCAAACGTTTCTTCAATGGCAAAATCGTGACGGGCTTTTTTATTTTGAGCTAACGTTTTTCCATGTCCTCTTGGCATACCTTTTCCTCCTCTGTTGCGTCCCTTCATTGTACCAAATCTCTTAGTCATTTCCAATTGATAGCTTACGGATGAATTTTGACCTTTCTGAATAGACTTTTTCTGTCAGCGTGTGAGAATATAAAGTTGCATATGCTTGATAAAGGAGATACAACGTATGGAACAAGTCATGAATGTAAAACCCTTAACAATAGAAGACTACACAGCTCTCAAAGAAATGGAGACAGGCATTGAAGACGACTATGTGGTACGGATTTTCGATCGACTCGTCACATCTGACAGTCACGAGCTCTTCGGGCTTTTTCAGCATGGACACATGCTCGCTGTCGGCGGTTACAGCCTCTTTGGTCAGGACAAATTCGCTATGCTTGGCAGGCTTCGAAGTGACCGCCGCTTTCATATGAAAGGGCACGCCACAGAACTGCTAAAACCTGTCGTAGATCAATTAAAAAAAGACCCAAGAGTCAGCTGGATCGGGGCGAATACACACCTTGGCAATTTACCAGCAAGGCGCGTCCTTGAAAAACTCGAAATCAACCAAGGGCCAATCATCCACTACCTCACTTTAAAACGCCCTGACTTGTTGACAGGCCACACGCCAGGAGCTGTATGGAAGCCTGTTCACACTCTAAAAAGGAAGCGCAGCCTGCTGAACGGTTTGCAAGAAAACGCCTCAGAAACATTCCCATACGAATGCTACTATCCATTTCCTTTTGACGAAGCTCTTTTTACCGATGATTATTTACAGGCTTGTTCCTTTTTTGAAAATGATGACCAAAGTCGGTTCGTCATTATTAAAAACGATACAAAAAAATACGATTATTCCCATGTTAAGTACTTCTGGGACGATCATTACAATCAACCAGGTTTTTTTGAAACCATTCTTCATCATTGGAAGAACAACCCGGATAATGTCGGCTGCTGGATCGATTTTTCAGACCAGGGATTTAAGAACATTCCTGAACTGACCGCCTATGATGTCCAGGAACCTTGGATCCTTTATGGCTCTTGGAAAAAGCCACAATAATGAAAATACTCCCGCATATATTGACAAGCTCCTTCATAGTATTTAGAATCCTCTAAGGAAAAATTTTAACGCAAGAAAGGATTAAAGACTATGAACTTTATGCAAGCCGTACAGCTGTTAGATGAAGGTCATGCTTTGGAACGTCATACATGGAAGAATTCTGGGTATATTGTAAAAGATGGAAAAGGGAAAATTGTTTTCTTTGATCATAATGAACCTGCTTTTTATTCTTTAACAACAGAGGATGCTCTCGCTTCTGATTGGGAGAAAACAGACAAAGATCAGTGGACGATTGTTTCTGTCTCCCATGACCGCGAATTGATGCAGGGTAAACTTTTTGTTTCTTATCACATTTGCTCTGAAAACAAAGGCAGCATCATGAACAACCACCTCGTAGAAGAAGATGAATTGTCACAGTGGTCCCGTTTCGTAGATTTGGACCTTACCAATTCCGCACGCTATTTAAATGCACAGGATGTAGCCACTGTTCAAAGTACGATCAGTGCATAAAACGTCACTAAAAAACGCGCGAAATGATTTCGCGCGTTTTTCTTATTTCTTCTTTTTGCTTCCTTTTTTAGGAACACCTTTGTTCCTGTAAAAAGGTTTGTTCCCTTTTTGTTTGTTTTTCTTCTTCTCTTTTTTCCGGTCAGGACCCTTAGATTTAATCTGTTTCGGACGCTCTGGACGTTTCCGTTCTTTTCTCGGTTTCATGCCATCAATTTCAAAATCAACGACGCGCTCTTCAATATTGACATTGGTCACCTTGATGGTTACTTCATCACCGATTCGATAAACATTCCCTGTGCGTTCCCCGATCATGGCATACTGTTTTTCATGATAATGATAATAATCGTCGGTCAATGTACTGACGTGCACCAGACCTTCTACCGTGTTCGGAAGTTCCACGAACATTCCGAAACTGGTCACAGAGCTGATGACACCCTCATATTCTTCTCCGATTTTATCCTGCATGAATTCTGCCTTTTTCAGGTCATCCGTTTCTCGTTCCGCATCGACAGCCGCACGTTCCATCTCAGAAGAATGGCGGGCAATTTCCGGCATTTGATCTTTCCAATGTTTCCGTGTCTTATAATCCAGTTTTTCTTCGACCAGGTAAGTCCGGATCAGACGGTGGACGATCAAGTCAGGGTATCGGCGGATCGGAGAAGTAAAGTGGGTATAGAAATCCGTTGCCAAACCGAAGTGACCTAGACCTTGAGGATCATACTTCGCCTGCTGCATGGAGCGCAGCATCAGCTTCGAGATAATCATATCTTCCTGTGTACCCTTCACTTCTTCTAACACCTTCTGCAAAGCCTGTGGATGAACATTGTCAGCTGTTCCTTTGACGGAATATCCCATATTAGCAACGAACTCAAAGAAGTTCTGCAGCTTATCTTCATCCGGATCCTGGTGAATACGGTGAATGAACGGAACATCCATCCAATGGAAGTGTTCTGCTACAGTTTCGTTTGCAGCCAGCATGAATTCTTCAATCAAACGCTCTGCCACAGAACGCTCACGCAGGCGGACGTCGACAGCTTTTCCTTCCTCGTCAACGACAACGCCGGCTTCTTTAAAGTCAAAATCAATGGCCCCGCGTCCCATTCTTTTTCCTCTCAAAATACTCGCAAGCTTCTCCATGTCTTTGAACATCGGCACAAGCTCTTCATATTTTTTCATCAATTCAGGATCTTCGTCCTGTAAAATGCTGTTCACATCTTTATAAGTCATTCGTTCATTGGTCTTGATTACACTTTGGAAAATTTCGTGGTTCACGACTTCTCCGCTACCGTTGATTTCCATTTCACATGTCAATGTAAGACGATCCACTTGCGGATTCAAGGAACAGATCCCGTTGGATAAACGGTGCGGAATCATAGGGATAACTCGATCCACCAGATACACACTCGTCGCGCGTTCTCTCGCTTCCTGATCAATAGGCGAACCTTCTTTTACATAATAGGTGACGTCGGCAATGGAAACACCCAGCTTATAGTTTCCGTTTTCAAGCTTCTTGACCATGACAGCATCATCAAGGTCTTTAGCGTCCGCTCCATCGATCGTGACAATCATTTCATCACGAAGGTCGCGGCGGTTTTTGATTTCGTCCGGATGGATCTCATCCGGTGTATCTGCTGCTTGTTGTAATACTTCCTCAGGAAAGTCCACTTTAATGCCGTGTTTATAAATGATGGAGATGATATCAATACCAGGATCATTTTTATGTCCTAAAATTTCTACGATTTCCCCTTCAGCACTCATCCGGTCTTCAGGAAACTTCGTAATGTTCACAATCACTTTATGTCCATCAATCGCTCCGTTATTCTGACTCTTCGGGATGAAGATATCATTTGGAATCCGTTTATCATCGGCAATGACAAAACCAAAATTCCGGCTGGATTCGTATGTTCCTACCACACGTGTCGTCGCTCTTTCTAAAATACGGATGACTGTACCTTCCGGCCGTGTTCCATCCTCTTTCCGTTTCTCAATACGGACGAGCACTTTATCATTGTTCATGGCTGAATGAAGATCAGAATGATGAATGTAAACATCATCTTTATCCTCCTCATCAGGAATCAGAAAAGCGAACCCTTTCGCATGCATTTGAATACGTCCACGAATCAGGTTCATCTTCTCAGGGAGACCGAAGCGATTCTTACGGGTCCGGACAAGCTCCCCTTCTTCCTCAAGCTCATTCAGTACCTTCATGAGGTTCTTGAATTCATCAGAACTTCCAAGTTCCAATGTCTCTTCAAGCTCTTGTACAGATAGTGGTTTTGACGCTGTTTCTTTGAAAAAGTCTAAGATTTGTTGTTTTAACTCTATACTCAATTGTCTTACCTCCTTTTAAATGAAGGACAAGACTCCGGTATCATGACCAGTCCAGAGACTCCAGGAAAGCAAGGATATCTTCGTGCAGCTGCTCTTTTTCCTTATCCATCGTGATCACATGACCAGAGTTTTTGTACCATTTAATATCTTTTTGATCGGCTTCTACTTGTTCATAAATATAGTTTGCACTTTCTGTGTTAATCATTTCATCATTTTCTGCTTGTACAACAAAAGTAGGTGTGTAGATTTGATCGACTTCATCATGAACTTCCGTAATGAACCCGCCTAACTGCTTGAACATCTCTTCCGATTCATTAAGAAGTTCTTGTACTTCACGATCAATGGTTTCTTTATCTTTTCCTTCGAGTTGCTTATACTGTCTCGCTTTAAATTCGAACCCTTGGGTCAATTGCTTCTCATTATCAAAGAACATCGGCGAGCACATGGTAATGATTCCTTTGATAGGTTCTGAATAAGCAAGCTTCAGGCCAAGTACACCTCCAAGGGACAAGCCCGCGACAGCAATTTTCTTATAGCCGAGTCCGCGCAAATGGTTCAAGGCGTCTTGGACATCCGCCCACCAGTCCTCGGGTCTTGCTTCGATCAATGCTTCAAGCTCTTTGCCATGCCCTGCATAAATGGGAGCATGTGAGGTATAGCCGTGCTTTTGCAAAAACCGGCCAAGCATCCGCACATCAGCAGAATGGCCAGTAAATCCATGTAGTAATAATACCGCACGTTCTCCTTCCTCAAACGTGAATGGCTGAGGTTGTTTAATTTTCATGTCATTCTCTCCTTACTTCATCTATGTCCTGTTTTTAAGATTTCATTCTAAAGGGCAATGTATTCTATTTTACCAAAATTAAGTTCCCCTGGCACATTTTGAACCTCAACAAGCTTTTCCCGCTGTTATTCAGCTATATGGCAGGATTGTGGAAGACTCGATTTCGAGATGTTTGTGTGGATTTAGGGGCTCCAGGAAAAGGTTTGCTTTCCGTGGGCGAATGATGAGCCTCCTCGAGCTAACGCTCTGTGGGGTCTCATCTACCACGCACTTCCCACAGGAGTCTCACCGTTTCCCTCCGCCCCTTTGCCATATGAGGTTCTCGAAATCACTCTTATATTACCTTGCCTAAAGCTATTATAAATCCTGCTTAAACCGCATTGATATAGGATTCTCAACCATAAAAGCTCCTATTGCTGGAAGGTAGTTTCGAGAATTTCTTCCAGCAAGTGGGCGGAGGGGAATGGCGAGACTCCTGCGGGAAAAAAGTGCATGGTGAGACCCCACAGGACGTAGTCCGAGGAGGCTCACCGCGCTCCCGCGGAAAGCGAGTCATTCCCCGCAGCCCGATCCACTCAACAAAAGTCTCGAAACTGAGTCTTCAAGAAAAGGGAGCTATTGTGAAGGATTAAACTTGAAAAGGAGAACATAAAAAAACTGCGCTTCGTGTTCATGAAGCGCAGTTTTTGTTAATTAACCGAGGATATATGCAGTTAAGAAAGCTAATACAAAGAAAAGCACGCCTGTTACTACCGTTGCTTTGTGCAACACTGCGTCAATTCCTCGTGCTTTCTGCTTCCCAAATAATTGTTCCGCTCCGCCAGAAATCGCTCCTGAAAGACCGGCACTCTTTCCGGATTGCAATAGTACAAGGACGATCATTGCTATCGTGTTAATGGTTAATAAAGTAATTGCAAGTGTTTCCATGATGTGCCCACACCTCCTAAAAACGTACAGATAACTAGTTTAAATGTAGCATAAAAGCCTTACATCAGCAAGCTTATTCTAGATTCATTAAAGGTATAGACACGCGTATAGGAAAAGCTATAAGAAAGAGAATATCGATTATATAAAACTAAAGATGTCTATTGAAACAGAGGACAGTATTTTGGGTGGGCAACCACTTAGGCACGTAACGCTTTTTTCATCGTGAGGTACAAAGAGCTGAACCTGCTCTCCACTCTTCCTTGAACAATTTTGATTGTTTTTGAACGTTTTTGAAAGTTTATGGTTGATTTTTGTAAGGGTTTTCTTTTATTATAAATATAGATAACAAGCAGGGAGTGTAGGAACATGCTTACACCAGAACGCCATCAACTTATAATAAAAACAGTCAAAAACGATCATACATCAAAAATCAAGCGTCTAGTTGAAGTAACAGGGGCGTCAGAATCAACCATCCGTCGTGATTTAGATCAGTTGGAAGACCAAGGACTCTTAAGGCGGGTGCATGGCGGAGCTTCATTAAGTAGCTCTGCCAGTGAAGAGCCGACTATGGTGGAAAAAGTCACAAAATTTCACAGTGAAAAACAAGCCATTGCTCAATACGCAGCCTCGCTCGTCCAAGAGGGGGATTGTATTTTCATTGATGCTGGTTCCACTACTTATGAGATGATTCCCTTCTTGAAAGAGAAAAACATCATTGTTGTAACGAACGGATTAAGTCACTTAGACGCGCTGAATAATCATCAAATTAAAACCTATGTCCTCGGTGGTCTTGTTAAACACCAGACAGGCGCCGTCGTCGGTGCAGGTGCGATTCAAAACCTTCAACAATACCGCTTCGACCAGTGTTTCATGGGAGCAAACGGAGTAACCCTCAAGGATGGATACACCACCCCCGACCCTGAAGAAGCGGCAATTAAAGAAATGACATTGAATTTATCAAAGAATCGTTTTGTACTTGCTGACCATTCTAAATTTGAGAAAGTCGCTTTCATGAAGTTCTCTGATCTTTCAGAAGCAGAAATCATTACCGATTTTAACGGAGCATCCATCGAAGATTACCGTAAGAAAACGAATATAAAGGTTGTGACAACATGATTTACACGTGTACGTTAAACCCTTCCATCGACTACATCATGAACGTCGATGCGTTTGAGGCAGGAGCTTTGAACCGAGCCAGGGAAACCTTCTATTACCCAGGAGGAAAAGGCATCAACGTTTCCCGTGTTATGGGCCGGCTTGGTGTTAAAACAAAAGCACTTGGATATATCGGTGGCTTCACAGGTGCTTATGTCCAGCAGTTTTTAGACAGGGAAGCAGTTGATCACGCTTTTATTGAAACGTCTCAAACGACAAGAGTGAACGTCAAGCTGAAAAGTGACATGGAAACAGAGATCAACGGGCCTGGAGCTGAAATATCAAAACCATTACAAGAAGAGCTGTTGGAACAAGTGAGAAACCTTTCTACCAGTGACACCCTTGTTCTTGCTGGAAGTCTACCTTCTTCCCTGCCGTCCGACTTTTATATAACCATGGCGGCCATCTGCGCTGAAAATGGAGCAAAAGTCGTGGCAGACACATCCGGCAAAGCATTGGAACAATTGCTCGGTCACCCACTCTTCCTACTGAAGCCAAACCATCATGAGCTGGGCGAACTTTTCAATGTGGAGATTGATACAAAAGAATTAGCAGCTCACTACGGAAAGCGGTTGATTGATCAAGGTGTTGAACACGTCATTGTATCTATGGGCGGTAAAGGCGCTGTATATGTAGGCAGAGAACACGAAATGTTTGCCAATGTTCCTCGAGGTCACGTGAAAAACTCAGTCGGAGCAGGAGATTCCGTAGTCTCTGGTTTTCTAGCCGCTCTGGAAAATGAGGAATCCATCCAGGAAGCTTTCCGTTATGGAGTGGCATCAGGAAGTGCCACCGCTTTTCAGGATGACCTTTGTCAAAAAGAAGATGTTGAACGTTTACTGACAGTAATACACGTTTCCAATATAAACTAAGGGGAGTGAATCACCATGAAAATTACAGATTTACTGACGAAAGAAACCATCGTATTGAATATGTCTGCCTCTTCAAAGCCAGAGGCGATTGATGAGCTTGTTGGGCAATTGGACCATGCCGGTAAGCTGAATGATCGCGATGATTTCAAGCAAGCCATTGAAGCACGTGAACAGCAGAGTACCACAGGAATTGGGGACGGAATCGCCATCCCGCACGCAAAAACTTCTGCCGTAAAGGATCCTGCCATTGCTTTCGGAAGGTCCCAGGATGGATTGGATTATGAATCCCTGGACGGTCAGCCGACGAATCTATTTTTTATGATTGCCGCTTCTGAAGGCGCTAACAATACACATTTAGAAACACTTTCCCGTCTTTCTTCCTTTTTAATGGATAACAACTTCCGCCAGCAGCTGGAAGAAGCGAAGACAGAAGCTGACGTGATTGAAGCGATCAATGCCAAAGAAGCCGAAGAAGACGATGAGGAAGAAACAGAAGAAACAAACACAGGTAAAATCCTTGCGGTTACTGCGTGCCCGACCGGTATTGCTCATACGTATATGGCAGCCGACAAACTTAAAGCTACAGCGAAAGAAATGGGTGTGAACATCAAAGTTCAGACCAATGGTTCCAGCGGAGTCAAAAACCGCCTGACAAGTGAGGATATTGCTGAGGCTGATGCGATTATCGTTGCAGCGGATACAAAAGTTGAAATGGAACCTTTCCAAGGAAAGCCGGTCATTGAGGTACCCGTCGCTAAGGCCATTCATGAACCGAAAGAATTGATTGAAAAAGCAACCAGGAAAGATGCGCCTATCTACCAAGGTACTGGAGAGAAAAAAGAAGGTTCTCAGGATAAAGGACAGCGCACAGGTTTTTACAAACATCTGATGAATGGTGTATCAAACATGCTGCCTTTCGTTGTTGGAGGAGGAATTTTAATTGCCCTTTCCTTCTTCTGGGGCATCAATTCTGCAGATCCATCAAATGAGGAATACAACCGCTTCGCAGAAATGTTGAATATCATAGGTGGCGGAAATGCTTTCTTCCTGCTTGTGCCAGTCCTTGCCGGTTTTATTGCTTCCAGTATTGCGGATCGACCTGGTTTTGCACCGGGAATGGTCGGTGGATTGATCGCTATCACGCAAACGGCCAATGAAAATGCAACGAACGGTTCTGGTTTCCTTGGCGGATTGATTGCAGGTTTCTTAGCCGGTTATTTGACACTGCTTGTTAAAAAGTGGCTGGAAGGTTTACCTGCTATATTGGATGGGATGAAGACCGTACTCTTCTATCCTGTTATCACGATCTTTGCTACTGGTATGATAATGTTACTGATCAACCCTACGCTGACAAGCGTTTATACAGCGTTATTCGGATTTCTTGAAAATATGAGTGGATCGAACCTCGCTCTTCTTGGTCTCATTGTCGGAGGTATGATGGCAGTCGATATGGGAGGCCCCGTGAACAAAGCGGCCTACACATTCGGAATTGCAGCCCTCGATGCAGGGAACTATACATTTATAGCAGCAGCGATGGCTGGTGGCATGGTTCCACCTCTTGCGATGGGCTTAGCTACGACCCTTTTCAAAAACAAATTCACGAAACAGGAGCGCGAAACAGGGAAAGCCGCTTATCCACTTGGAGCTTTCTTCATCACCGAAGGAGCCATCCCATTCGCAGCAGCTGACCCGGCCCGTGTGATTCCTTCAATGGTCGCAGGCAGTGCTTTGACAGGTATGCTGACGATGTTGTTCGGGATCGGTCTGCGCGCCCCGCACGGCGGTATTATCGTTGCCCCGCTCGTAGAAGGTGGGTTCATGCAGATCCTCCTTTATCTAGTGGCAATCATTGCCGGTACAATTCTTGCAGCAATTGTTGTAGGATTCTTGAAAAAAGACATCCAAAAGGCTTAAAATAATAAAGTTAGGGTAAGTCATAAACAATAGCATGTTTAAGGAGGAATTATAATGGTAGAGAAATCTTTTAAAATTACATCGTCTGACGGTGTTCACGCTCGTCCAGCAACAGTACTTGTACAGAATGCAGGAAAGTACGAGTCTGATATCAACCTACATTACAAAGAAAAATCCGTAAATCTTAAATCCATCATGGGAATCATGAGCCTTGGGATCCCTGCAAACGCTGAAGTTAAAATTACAGCGGAAGGCAGTGACGAACAGGAAGCGATTGACCATATGGAAACAACAATGAAGAACGAAGGCTTGGGGGAATAACAGCATGACACAGCTTCAAGGTATTGCAGCTTCCAGCGGAATTGCTATTGCAAAAGTTTACCGCTTGGAAGCTCCGGATCTTTCTTTCAATAAGAAAGATATTGAACAGCCGGAACAAGAAGTCAAGCGCCTGCATGAGGCTCTGGATATTTCAAAATCAGAGCTTGAGAAAATTAAAGAACATACAAGAAAATCTTTAGGTGACGAACACGCGGAAATCTTTTCTGCCCACCTATTGGTCTTAAGCGACCCAGAATTGATTCAACCGATTGAAGATAAAATCAAAAGCGAGAATGTTAACGCAGAAGCCGCTCTTTCTGAGACGGCCAACATGTTCATCGACATGTTCAAAGGCATGGATAATGAATACATGCGTGAACGAGCAGCAGACATCAATGATGTTACCAAGCGTGTAATGGCACACCTTTTAGGTGTAACATTCCCGGACCCTGCGTTGATTAACGAAGAAGTGGTCATCGTCGCAGACGATTTAACACCTTCGGATACCGCGCAATTGAACAAACAATACGTAAAAGGCTTCACGACAGATATCAGGGGCCGTACTTCTCACTCAGCGATCATGGCTCGTTCTCTTGAAATTCCAGCCGTTGTTGGAACGAAAAATATCACTTCCCAAGCTGGAAAGGATACCATGATTATTGTCGACGGAATCAACGGGGATGTCATCATTGATCCAAGTGACGATCAGATTGCGGAGTATAAGCAGAAGCAGGACGATTTCGAGAAACAGAAACAAGAGTGGGCGAAGCTTAAGGATGAAGCCACTGTTACTTCTGAAGGCGACCACGTAGAGCTTGTTGCTAATATCGGAACCCCTGACGACGTTGAAGGTGTCTTGAACAACGGCGGCGAAGGTGTCGGCCTTTACCGTACAGAGTTCCTTTATATGGGCAAAAGTCAGCTGCCAACAGAGGAAGAGCAGTTTGATGCATACTCTTCAGTACTGAAGCAAATGGGAGACAAGCCTGTCGTCGTACGTACACTGGATATCGGTGGAGACAAAGAGCTTGACTACTTGGATCTTCCTGAAGAAATGAACCCATTCCTTGGATACCGTGCCATCCGCCTTTGCCTGGAGCGCGACGATATTTTCCGCGTTCAGCTTCGTGCATTGCTGCGTGCCAGCGTCCACGGAAACTTAAAGATCATGTTCCCAATGATCGCTACATTGGAAGAATTCCGTCAAGCGAAGGCAATTCTTGATGAAGAGCGCGCAAACCTTAAGGAAGAAGGTCAGGATGTTTCAGATGATATCGAAGTCGGAATGATGGTTGAAATTCCTGCAACAGCAGTAATTGCCCGTCAGTTCGCTAAAGAAGTCGATTTCTTCAGTATCGGTACCAATGATCTGATTCAATATACAATGGCCGCTGACCGTATGAACGAGCGCGTGTCATACTTGTACCAGCCTTATAACCCAGCGATTCTGAACCTGGTGAATAATGTGATTGAAGCCGCTCACGCCGAAGGTAAATGGGCTGGCATGTGCGGGGAGATGGCTGGCGATGAAATTGCTATCCCTCTCCTACTTGGACTTGGTTTGGATGAATTCAGTATGAGTGCAACATCCATTCTTCCTGCCCGTACACAGATCAGAGAACTATCCAGGAAGGAATGGACTTCTTATAAAGAAGAAATCCTTTCTATGGGTACAGCAGAAGAAGTTGTCGCATTTGTCAAAGAAAAAACACAAACGAAGTAGTATTTGTTGAATGAGTGTGGGACAATAGGTGTGTGCCGGTCTACATCCGGTTCTAGTTATAAACGAGAAAGAGATGTGTTTCCATGACATTTACTGTGATCATGATTGTATGTATCGCAATTGTTCTGGGGATTGCCGCCATGTTCGGCATGGCTGTCTCTAAAGGATACGATTACGAACACACCGTTGACCCCTTACCAGACGACAAACGTCATAAAGATGAACATAAAAAAGCTGACGCTTAACAAGAGCGTCAGCTTTTTTCATTTCCATCATATAAATCGAGTTTCTGGTGAATAGGTGTACGCATTTTAGGCTTCGGAATTCGTTTTGGATAGCCCATCTGCAGTACAGATACCAATTTAAAGTGCTGGCTATCGAGCCCTACAGCTTCTGAAAATTGAGCATCGTGTAAGTATGGGCTCGTGGTCCAAAGAACACCAACCCCCGCTTCCCACGCTAGTAGCTGCACATTTTGTATATAGGCACATACAGCAGCATAATCTTCTTCATATTTACGCACATCCTCATCCTTTTCCATATAGATCAAGGCATGATGTGGGATATTCATTAAAAAATCGCGAATTCCTTCCTGAAGTCGATTCGCCTTGTCTTCCTCATAACCGTCAAAGAACCCCTGCCTTTGATAGCTATCCATAACAGCCTGAGCATACCCTATCTTCCCATTATCCTGGTACAATCGTATCTGCCATGGTTCTTTCATCCGGTGGTTAGGTGCCCATGCGGATTCAGCAAAGATACGCTCCAGTACTTCTTTATCCACTTTCTCCCCTTTATACTCATGAATCGAACGTCGGCTTCTCATCGCTTCCAACAATTCCATCAGGCACACCTCACAACATAATCAACTTAGTTACAGGCTGCACCATCCAATAGCCCCATTCACGCAAGAAAAAAGGAACTTTCGTTTCCATGCTTTTATAAGCCGAATACTGCGTGGGCACACCTTCAACCTTCATACCCAGGTGCTTGGCCATAGCTACAGCCCTTTTTAAATGAAACTGGTCACTGACGATGAAAAAGGACCGAATTCCTTTTTCATCACTGACTTCTTTCGCGTTACTCAAGTTATCTTCTGTGATGAGTGATTGGTCCTCAAACAGAATATCTTCTTCATTTACTCCATGCTCCATCGCATAACCTTTCCCTACTTCTGCTTCAGAGGAGGCGGCTTGTTCACTCTTACCACCCGTAAGTATCAGGTATTCGACGTGTCCTTCTTTATATAATTCAATCCCCTGCTTCAAACGCCCCTCAAAGACAGGGCTTGGCTTTCCATTCCATTGTGCGGCCCCGAGAACGATAGCTGCATCCGCTTCTGATACTTTTTCATCCCCATAGGTCCAAACAGAATAGCCCGTGTATAAGGCATAACTGATCATCAATAACAAAATGATTTGAACGAATCGTTTCATATCTCCTGGTTCTCCTACTCCCTGAATATATGTTCCATCATATCATAGAAAAAAGCCTCTCTGAATCATCAGAGAGGCTCATTTTAGAACTTATTTATTCAAGTTGTAGAATGCTTTCTCGCCAGCGTATGTCGCTGTTCCAAGCAGCTGGTCTTCAATACGAAGAAGCTGGTTGTACTTCGCAACACGGTCTGTACGGGAAGGAGCACCTGTTTTAATTTGACCTGCATTTGTAGCAACAGCGATGTCTGCGATTGTTGCATCTTCTGTTTCACCAGAACGGTGAGAGATGACAGCAGTATAACCGGCGCGCTTCGCCATTTCGATTGCTTCAAATGTTTCAGTCAGTGTACCGATTTGGTTCACTTTGATCAAGATGGAGTTACCCACGCCTTCTTCAATCGCGCGGCCTAACTTCTCTGTGTTTGTTACGAACAAGTCGTCACCGACAAGCTGTACACGGTCTCCGATACGGTCTGTAAGAAGTTTCGTACCTTCCCAGTCGTTTTCATCAAGACCATCTTCAATAGAGACGATTGGATACTTGTTCACAAGCTCTTCGTACCAGTCAACCATTTCTTCAGACGTACGTACCACACCTTCACCTTTCAGGTTGTACTTACCGTCTTCATAAATTTCAGAAGAGGCAACGTCCATTGCAAGCTTCACTTCAGCGTCAGGCTTGTAGCCAGCAGCTTCGATTGCTTCGATGATTGTAGATAGAGCTTCTTCGTTAGAACCTAAGTCTGGAGCGAAGCCACCTTCATCACCTACACCAGTGTTGTAGCCTTTGCTGCCAAGAACTTTTTTCAGAGAGTGGAAAATTTCCGCACCCATACGTAGAGCTTCTTTGAATGTTGGCGCACCAACTGGCATAATCATGAATTCCTGAATATCTACGTTGTTATCTGCGTGCTCTCCACCGTTAAGGATGTTCATCATCGGTGTTGGAAGCGTAGCTGCTGTGAAACCACCAAGATATTTGTAAAGTGGAAGACCTACAACATCTGCAGCAGCGTGTGCTACAGCCATGGATACGCCAAGAATAGCGTTTGCACCTAGGTTTCCTTTGTTTTCTGTACCATCAAGTTCTCTCATCATTTGGTCGATGATTACTTGTTGCGTTACGTCCATACCCAGAAGGTTTGGAGCAATCTTTTCGTTTACGTTATCTACAGCGTTTTGTACGCCTTTGCCAAGGTAACGTTCTTTGTCACCATCACGAAGTTCTACGGCTTCGTATTCACCAGTAGAAGCACCACTTGGAACAAGAGCTGTACCGAAAGCTCCGGATTCTGTATAAACTTCTACTTCAACAGTTGGGTTACCACGAGAGTCAAGGACTTCACGTGCATATACGTCAGTAATGTAAGGCATGAATATCTCTCCCTTATTTTTTAATTAGTGATTTACCTGTCATTTCTTCAGGTTGTTCAACGTTCAAGAGTTCTAATAATGTTGGTGATAGATCACCAAGAATTCCACCATCACGGAGTTCCGCCCCATCTTTTGTCACGATGACAGGTACAGGGTTTGTCGTATGAGCTGTCATAGCGTCTCCATCCAAGGTCGTCACCTCATCAGAGTTCCCATGGTCAGCTGTAATGATGGCATGTCCACCTTTTTCGTGGATCTTATCTACAATTTTACCTAGGCATTCATCTACGGCTTCAATCGCTTTAATCGTCGGCTCAAGCATTCCTGAGTGTCCAACCATATCAGGATTGGCGAAGTTTAGAATGATAGCATTGTGTTTCTCGGAGTCAATCGCCTTAAGAAGAGCATCTGTAACTTCATACGCACTCATCTCTGGCTTCTGATCATATGTCGCAACTTTAGGAGAATCGATGAGGATGCGCTCTTCCCCTTCGAATTCTTTCTCACGACCACCACTCATGAAGAAGGTCACGTGTGGATACTTCTCCGTTTCGGCGATGCGCAGCTGCTTCATATCATTGTCAGCAAGGACTTCTCCAACGGTATTTTTCAAGTCGTTCGGAGGGAAAGCAATCTTGCTTCGCACCTGATCGCTGTATTGCGTCATCCCTACAAAGTGTAGATTCTTCGGTGCGTTCTCTCCGCGCTCATAACCATCAAAGTCATCGTTTGCGAATGTACGGGAGAGTTGGATCGCACGGTCCGGACGGAAATTGAAGAAAATGATGCTATCTTCATCTTCCACTGATCCAATCGGGTTGTTGTCCTCATCTGTTAAAACGACAGGCTCAACAAACTCATCGTACACTTCCTGCTCATAAGAATCGTCGATGGCTTTAATTGGATCCTTGTACGTCGGGCCCTCACCATAAGCGATGGCATCATAAGCTTTCTTCACACGTTCCCAGCGATTGTCACGATCCATCGCATAGTAACGTCCGGAAAGAGTAGCGATTTGCCCTATGCCGACTTCTTCAATCGCTTCCTGAGTCTGTTTGATATAGGTCTTAGCTGATTGCTGACCAACATCACGTCCATCCAGGAAAGCGTGAATGAGAACTTTTTCGATTCCTTCTTCTTTCGCCAGCTTCAAGGTAGCGATCATATGGTCGATATGACTATGAATCCCGCCATCAGATAACAGGCCGAAAATGTGAAGAGCTTTATCTTTAGTCTTCGCCTCACGAACTGCGTTTAGCAGCACTTCATTCTCAAAGAAGTCCCCTTCACGAATGGAAAGGTTAATTCTCGTCAGACTTTGGTAAACGACACGGCCTGCGCCGATGTTCAAGTGCCCAACTTCTGAGTTCCCCATTTGACCTTCCGGCAGTCCGACAGCTTCCCCGCATGCCATTAATTGAGAATGCGGAAATTGGTTCCAGTAACGATCAAAGTTCGGCGTGTTCGCTTGTTTGACAGCATTACCTTTCTCTTCATCACGAAGAGCGTAGCCGTCAAGGATGATTAAGGCAGCCAGGTTTTTATTACTCATTCTTACCTGCCTCCACTAGTTTTAGGAAAGAATCAGCTTCAAGGCTGGCTCCTCCTACTAGAGCACCATCAATGTCGGACTGGGATAGGAGTTCATCAACGTTTGCAGGCTTCACGCTGCCTCCGTATTGAATGCGGACAGCTTCTGCTGCATCTGCACTTACGTATTCACTGACAACTTTACGGATGTGAGTACAAACTTCATTGGCTTGTTCAGATGTCGCTGTACGACCTGTGCCAATCGCCCAGATCGGCTCATAAGCAATGATTGTCTCTGCACATTGATCATTTGTCAGACCGTCCAATGCTTTTTTCACTTGTGTCTCTACAACGTTCATCGTTTCGTTCGCTTCCCGTTGTTCTAGAGATTCCCCTACACAAATGATCGGTGTCAAGCCATGGTTAAATGCAGCATGAACTTTCTTGTTCACCTCTTCATCGGTTTCCTTGAAAATTTCACGACGTTCGGAGTGACCAAGTACGACGTAAGATACGCCAAGCTCTTTCAGCATGACCGGGCTTACTTCACCTGTAAACGCACCATTTTCTTCAAAGTGCATGTTTTGAGCACCGATTTTAAGACTTGTACCTTCTGTTTCCTCTACGAGTTTTTGTAGAAAAGGAAATGGAGCACAAACAACCGATTCTACCTGCTCAGAGGAAGGAACTTCGTTCTTAGCTGTTTGAATAAAATCTTCCGCTTCACGGTGGTTTTTATTCATTTTCCAGTTACCAGCGATTACTTTTTTACGCATATGGTTTCACCTCTCCTTTTTATTTATCGTTCAACAAGGATACGCCTGGAAGATCTTTACCTTCCATGAATTCCAAGGAAGCACCGCCACCAGTGGAAACGTGGTCCATATCATTGGCATATCCGAATTTTTCAACGGCTGCTGCAGAGTCTCCTCCACCGATGACCGTGTAACCCTTTGTTTCAGAAAGAGCATTCGCTACGGCTTTTGTACCGTTAGCAAAAGATTCGATTTCAAAGACGCCCATTGGTCCGTTCCAGATGACCAATTTAGAATCTTTAATCACTTCTGCATATTTTTCTCTCGTCTTCGGACCGATATCCAGCGCTTCCCAGTCAGCTGGGATGCTATCGATTCCTACTTCTTCTTTGTTAGCAGAATCAGAGAAATCATCAGCAACGACGACATCATCTGGCATAAGGAAGTTTACGCCTTTCTCTTCTGCTTTTTTCATATATTCTTTAGCTAGATCAATTTTATCTTCTTCCAGCAGCGATTTACCGATCTCATGACCTTGGGCTTTTACGAATGTGTAAGCAAGACCTCCACCGATAATCAAGTTATCGACTTTATCGATCAAGTTGTCGATGACACCGATCTTATCTTTCACTTTCGCACCACCAATGATGGCTGTGAATGGACGCTCTGGATTAGACAGGGCTTTACCTAGAACATTGATTTCTTTTTCCATCAGGAAACCAGCAACAGCAGGAATATACTCTGCAATACCTGCTGTGGAAGCATGCGCACGGTGGGCAGCACCGAAAGCATCGTTTACGTAGAGGTCAGCCATGTCTGCAAATGCTTTGGCTAGTTCCGCATCATTCTTTTCTTCACCAGGATGGAAGCGCACGTTTTCGATTAGAAGAACATCGCCGTTTTCCATTTCAGAGATGGCTTTGTTCACTTCAGCTCCGTGTACTTCATCCGTTTTTGTAACCGTTTGTCCAAGAACATCACTTAGACGGTTGGCTACAGGATCAAGACGAAGATCTTCGACAACTTCCCCTTTAGGACGTCCAAGGTGACTGGCAAGAATGACTTTCGCACCGTTTCCAGTCAGGTGCTTGATTGTTGGGAGGGCAGCTTTGATTCGAGTGTCGTCTGTGACCTCTCCCTCACTCATCGGTACGTTGAAGTCAACACGGCAGAAAACGGTTTTCCCGTTCACTTCAACATCGCGGATTGTTTTCTTATTCATAGAATGACAACCTCCTTGGTTTGTGGTCAGGTTCATCGCCTGCCCTTATGTACGTTTCCACAGAATCATGTTGCAGAAACGCCGATAAGCAGGATGCGAAAAAACATGGATAAAGGAGGAGGACCTGAGACCTCCTCCTTTCCAGCTTTTTCATAGTATTTTCTAAAACGGCTCAGATATTACAAGCCTTGGTTCTTAAGGTATACAGCCAAGTCTACACAACGGTTGGAGTAACCAGTTTCGTTGTCATACCAAGAAACGATTTTAACCATGTTGTTTTCAAGGATAAGTGTAGAAAGACCATCAATGATAGAAGAGTGAGTGTTGCCATTGTAGTCTGTAGAAACAAGTGGCTCGTCACTGTATCCAAGGATTCCTTTAAGGTTTCCTTCAGCTTCTGCGCGAAGTGCTTCGTTCACTTCTTCTGCAGTTACGTCTTTATCAAGCTCAGCAACCAAGTCTACGATGGATACGTTAGACGTTGGTACACGCATAGCCATACCGCTAAGCTTACCATCAAGGTGTGGAAGTACTTTTGCAACAGCTTGTGCCGCACCAGTTGTTGTTGGGATGATGTTTTCAGCAGCTGCACGAGCACGACGGTAATCTTTGTGTGGAAGATCAAGGATCTGCTGGTCGTTCGTGTAAGAGTGAACAGTTGTCATCATACCGCGCTTAAGACCGAATTTCTCGTCAAGAACTTTTGCGTATGGAGCAAGGCAGTTCGTTGTGCAAGACGCGTTTGAGATAACGTGGTGAGAATCTTTGTCATACTGATCTTCGTTTACACCCATAACGACTGTAAGGTCTTCTTGTTTCGCTGGAGCAGAGATGACTACTTTCTTAGCACCTGCATCCAAGTGTTTCTTAGCATCGTCACGCTGAGTGAAGCGACCTGTAGATTCGATCACGATATCTACGCCAAGATCTCCCCAACCAAGTTGAGCTGGATCTTTTTCAGAAAGTACTTTAACTTCTTTACCGCCGACAATCAGGTTGTCACCGTTTGTTGTCACTTCTTGATCAAGCTTGCCATGTACTGTATCGTATTGAAGCAAGTGTGCCAGCATGTTTGCATCTGTCAAATCGTTAACCGCTACTACCTCAACTTCATTGTTGTTCAAAGCAGCACGGAAAACATTACGTCCAATACGTCCAAATCCGTTAATACCAATTCTTACTGTCATGCAAAATTCCTCCTTAGGATGATTGAAATCATATTTATTTAAAGGGATAAACCCCTTATTAACTCTTGGGCTGCACCTTCATCAGTGATCAGGACATTACTCTGGCCCGGTTGGAAATAAGATGAGATGGCTTGCGCTTTCGAGCGACCTCCAGCAACAGCAATGACATGTTTCGCACGCTTAAGATCTTCTAACTGCAGACCTACCGTACGAACTTTGTGAACGATCTCACCCTCAACATTGAAATAATAACCAAAAGCCTCGCCTACAGCGTTGTGCTTTTTGATTAATTCCAACTGTTCAGGAGAAGTCTTTCTTCGTTCTGCCATCGTGAGTGCATCCCCGACACCGTGAATAACGATTTCAGCGTTACGGATGATATCCAACACTTCTTTAATTGAAGGTTCTTCTTTTATCGTCTGATACGATTCCTCACTGAGAGGATCGGGTACATATAAAAGACGATAGTCACCCCTGGCTTTTTTCGCCATTTCCGCGCAGATCGTGTTGGCCTGGTTTTCAACTCTTTCACCTAAACCTCCACGTGCAGGCACGTATAAGCATTGATCAGCTCCAGACAGCGGCGTCATCACTTGTGCGACGGATGCCATCGTTGTTCCACCGGTAATGGCAATCACCTGATCCGGCGACATATGTTCTTTCAAATATTGGACACATGCTTTTCCCATCTCTTGTTTTACCCAATTAAGCTCATCACTATCACCCGGAACAACAACGACATAGTCTAAATTTAATTTATCCTTTAATTGTTGTTCTAAAACCTTTATCCCAGAGACCTCTTTAATAAATTCGGCTAACTGCTCAAGAATGTTCTGTCCCTCATAACTTAAATGCATACCTCGTGAGGTAATCTCTACAGCTCCTTGTTTATTCAGAAAATCCACTTCACTTCGAACCGTGCGTTCAGCCAGCTCAACACTTTCAGCTAACGCTCTTCGGCCCACAGGCTGCATGATCTGGATATAATACAACAGCTGATAACGGCGCTGTATAACGTCCAGGACATCCGGGAATAATTTTTTTTGTAAGTCGATGAACGCTCTCATGGAAAAAGCTCCTTCTTTGAAATGGTACCAACCGGGATGTATTACGTCCCAGCTAGTCATATTATGTCCCGCTCGGAGCAAAAAAATATCTTATTTCAGTTTTATATTAACAGTGGGGTAGTCCTCGTGCAAGTGAAAACCTAGACGTTTTTCATTGTAAACGCTTCATTAGTTCGAAGTAATCAATATTCCGATAATCCAGCTCTTCCTCACCAATTTTCAATACCGGCACCTCAAGCATATACTTATCCAGCAGGACAGGGTCAGTACCAATATCCACCAATACCACTGCGACGTCAAAGAGAGACAAAAGATCCTTAACTTCCTCACATAACCCGCAGTTTTCTTTAACGTATAAAATAACTTCAGACATATACAGGCCTCCCTGAACTTCCTCTTCATCATAACAAAGGAAATCTGCCCCATCCATCCCTCACTATTGCTTATTCACAAAAAAGGACACGCTGTTAGGAAGCGTGTCCTTTTTTATCATAAAAACCATTATCGATTTTCAACTTCCGTTTATCCAAGAAATGTGCTAACTCTTCGCCTACATAACTTTCGGGTGTCCGTTTCAATAACTTATAGTTGAAGGATAACTTTTGCTGTTCCTGCATGTCGAACACGTGAATCCGCCTGTCTTCAGAAACCTCTTCAGTCGACAACATTTTGTAACGGATTAGGTTTGTCATAAATACCCCTCTTCTAAATAAAGCGAAAAGTCTGACTTTATTTCTTCAATAGTAACATAGAAAAAGCCCGAAATAAACTACATTGCGATAATATACCCAAATAAACGTTCGTATAATTTCTGTGAGATTTCTGTTCAAATAATATTTAAATAACATTAATGTAACTGTTAGTGATTCGACAACATCACTATACTAATATAATGAATTTCTTGTAAAAAAAGGACCTTCCTTTCATCTGAGGAAGGTCCATCTAGTTTAGCGCGCCCGAGAGGATTCGAACCCCCGACTGACGTAGAACCGGAATCTACCGCTCTATCCAACTGAGCTACGGGCGCAAAAGCGACATGCATTTAATATTATAAGTAGAATCAACAAAAAACGCAACCCATTTTTTGATCTTCAAGAAAAGCTTCCTATTTTGGAAGGCTTAGTTACCTGACATTTGCGTGAACGGTTCAAGGCGTCCACGGGAAGCGCAAGGTAGATGTGCCCCCCAGAACGTTAGCCCGAGGAGACTCACCACTCGCCTCGGAAAGCGAACCTTTTCCCGCAGTCCCTGAAATCCTACAAACATCTCGAAATAGAGTTTTCCACAGTCCTGTCATATCGCTAAAATGTAGGTATGGACGTTTATATAGGTAAATTTAGGGTATGATGGTAGAAGGAATTGGAACACATCACATAGAACGAATAATAATAACCGTTTTTCATACTTAAAAGGCGCAGCAACCCTTGCTGAAATAAAGAATAAAAGGTCGATTGTTTTTGTTTGACCTTTATTGACCTTATAGGTATGATGAATGTATTCCATCATTATTAATTTGATGTTAAGGAGGAAT
Source organism: Halobacillus sp. HZG1 (assembly GCF_035818575.1). Lineage (NCBI taxonomy): Bacteria > Bacillati > Bacillota > Bacilli > Caryophanales > Bacillaceae > Halobacillus > Halobacillus sp. HZG1. Next base: position 50,857 of record NZ_JAYLVQ010000038.1, on the reverse strand, counting down.
TTCAAATGAATTTAGTCCCTACAGTTATTGAACAAACAAACCGCGGAGAACGTGCTTATGATATTTACTCCCGCTTACTTAAAGACCGCATCATCATGCTGGGAAGCCCGATTGATGATAACATCTCAAACTCTGTTGTTGCACAGCTGCTTTTCCTTGCTGCTGACGACCCAGACAAAGATATTTCCCTATACATCAACTCCCCTGGTGGATCGATCACAGCAGGTATGGCAATTTATGACACGATGCAGTTCATCAAACCGAACGTATCTACAATCTGCACAGGTATGGCCGCGTCAATGGGTGCATTCTTGCTGAACGCCGGTGAGCCTGGCAAACGTTATGCACTACCTAACAGTGAAGTCATGATTCACCAACCACTTGGAGGAACACAAGGTCAGGCTTCTGACATCGAAATCCACGCTAAGCGTATTATCAAAATGCGTGAGAAGCTGAATAAGATTCTTGCTGAGCGTACGGGACAACCGATGGAAGTCATCGAACGCGACACAGATCGTGATAACTTCATGTCTGCCCATGAAGCTGTAGACTATGGCTTGATTGACAAAGTCATGGAGAAAAACGAACAATAATAAAACACAAAATCCGCTGTGGAATCCACAGCGGATTTTTTTGTTCTGTATGAGAACGTTCCCTCACTGGAGAACGTTCATTTTTTCACATAAATACAGATTACTCATTCTTTACGAAGTCTGTCAGCACCTGCATCGCTTCTTCCTCATCAGAACCATCTGCAATCAATTTGATTTCTTCATCAGTTCCGACAGCAAGACTCATTAACCCCATTATACTTTTGGCATTCACCCGTTTTTCACCTTTTTCAATAAAAACGTCTGCGGTAAATTTGTTCGCTTCTTGTACGAATTGTGCCGCCGGCCTTGCCTGTAAACCTGTCTCTAACTCAATTACGATCGTCCTTTCAATCACCTGTCATTCTCCTCTCATTCTATATTTCAATTTCTTTGTAAGCGGATTCAATACTTAGAAAAAAGAACGCTCTCTTTTCGAAAGCGTTTATAATTGTATTTCATTATAGCATGAATTTGTTAAGGAAACATTAATTTCTTGTGTTTTCTGTCACTTCGCCTTTTCTAACTTTTTCGGCGAACTCATCGATTTTACGCAGCCGGTGATTGATGCCGGATTTACTTATCGACCCGCCGGAAACATACTCACCAAGCTCTTTCAAGGAAACTTCCTGGTGCTGCAATCTTAAGGATGCAATCTCCTGCAATTTATCTGGCAGCGCTTCTAAACCTACTGTCCGTTTAATGAATTTTATGTTCTCCACTTGGCGGAAAGCGGCCCCGATCGTTTTATTCAAATTCGCCGTCTCACAGTTGACGAGACGATTGACAGAGTTCCTCATATCCCGGACGATCCTTACATCCTCAAACTTGAAAAGCGCCTGGTGTGCTCCAATATTGCTAATGAGCTCCGTAATTTTATCCGCTTCTTTCAAATAAGTGATGAATCCTTTTTTACGGCTGAGTGTCCTTGCGTGCAACCCGAAACTATTCATAAGCTTACACAACGCCTCGTTGTGTTCCTCATCCGAAGAGTAAACCTCAAGATGATAGGAAGAGGTTTCCGGGTTATTGACGGAACCGCCTGCAAGAAATGCCCCTCGTAAATAAGCCCTTTTACAACACGTATCGTTCAAATACTTTTGAGGGATATCTGGATTAATGGATAGAGGACCTTTCAGAATTTCAAGATCTTCAAGAACGACTTTCGCTTTCTCCGTCATCCTCACAATATAAACATTGTTCTTTTTTAACCTCATTTTTTTCCGGACAAGGAGTTCTACCGGGTAGGGATAAAGCTTTTTGATTAACGTGTAGATCCTTCTGGCAATCGCTGCATTCTCTGTTTGTACATCCAGAATATATTCACGATTGGAAAGGGAAAAGGTTCCGTTCATGCGCACAAGGGCAGCCAGTTCTGATTCCATGCAGCAGGTATCTGCTTCTACGTTCGTTAATTCTTTTTTGATCTCTGATGCAAATGACATGATGTACACCCCCTTCTACCTACCAAGCAACACCTAAAGCATAGAGTGCAGTAACTTTGCTAATTTATCTGTGTCGTGACGTAACATAGGCTTGCTATGGTCGATGATATCTTCTTCTATGACTTTCAATCCCATGGATTTAATTCTTTCAATATCGTAAACGACGGGTTCTGCATTTTCTTCTGCATACGCAGCCCTTACCCCTTGATCAATGGGTTGATTATGCACAATCACTGACTGTAACACACCTTCTCCAATATGATCAAATAGGGCCTGGATATGATCAGCAGCCGTGTAACCGGAAGTCTCCCCCTCCTGTGTCATCACGTTGCATATATAAGTGACCGTCGCTTTTGTTTCTTTCAATGCCTGCCCGATTTCCGGAATGATGATATTCGGCAATATACTGGTGTACAGACTTCCGGGAGAAATCACTATTAAATCTGCAGACTTAATGGCCTCTACGGCTTCTGGCAAAGGCTGAATCGGCGTAGGACTTACATACACCCTTTTTATTTTCTTGTTCTGTTTTGGAATACTTGACTCACCGGTTACGACAGTTCCATCATCCATCTCCGCATGGAGGTTCATGGAATGATTGGCAATCGGATAAATATGACCACGCACATTCAGGACTCTGGAGATTTCCTTAATCCCTTTATAAAAGTCCCCCGTCATGGATGCCATCGCAGCCAGCAGAAGATTCCCCATAGAATGACCGGACAGGCCATTCCCCGCTGCAAACCGGTGTTGAAAAAGCTCCAGGAGCATAGGTTCAGCATCGGATAGGGCAGCAACGACATTCCGGATATCCCCCGGGGCGGGAATGGCCATCTCGTCCCGCAGGCGGCCGGAACTTCCACCGTCATCAGCAACCGTGACAATGGCTGAGAGGTCAATCGGTAAATTTTTTAATCCGCGCAACAGCACAGGCATTCCGGTCCCGCCACCTACAACGACGACACGCGGCTTGGTCTTATGATCCATCCGTTACAAACCCTTTCTTTTATCAATGTCTCTATGCGTGACATGGGTCACGAAGTCTGTAGAGAAGTATTCCGATAGATGCTCAGCAAGAGCTACAGAGCGGTGTTGACCGCCTGTACAACCGATAGCAATGACAAGCTGACTTTTTCCTTCTCGTTTATATTGAGGAAGCATGAAATGCAGCAGGTCTTTCAGTTTTTCAAGGAACTTCTGTGTATCTGTCCATTTAAAAACATAGGAGGAGACTTCTGTATTCAACCCTGTCAACGGCCGCATATGTTCAACATAATGCGGGTTCGGCAGGAAGCGCACATCAAACATTAAGTCTGCATCAATCGGAACGCCATACTTGAAACCGAAGGATACCATCTGAATGGAGAACACCTGTTGTTCCTGTTGGCGGTACTTTTCAATGATCCGCTCTCTCAGTTCTTTCGGTTTCAACGATGTCGTATCAATAATCGTCTGCGAACGGCCTCTCAGCTCATCCAGCATTTTTCTCTCTCTACGAATACCTTCAAGGGGCAACCCTTCTTTTGCAAGTGGGTGAGATCTTCGTGTTTCTTTATAACGGGAAACAAGCGCCTGATCTTCTGAATCAAGGAATAGAATGTGTTCCTGCAGCCATTCTTCTTTTCCAAGACGGTCAAGAGAATCAAAAAGCGCATCAAAGAATTCCCGCCCACGCAAATCCATCACTAGAGCTACATTTTGGATATTGTTGCTGGAATCTTTCATCAGTTCAAGAAATTTCGGAAGCAGGGCCGGTGGTAAGTTATCGACACAAAAAAAACCGAGATCTTCAAAACTCTGAACAGCTACGGTTTTTCCTGCCCCTGACATTCCTGTGATGATTACTAACTGAGTATCGTTGGCATTTACTGGCATCTTTCATCGCTCCCCATTAGTCAGGTCGTGACGGATCCAAATCTTCATCGATCAAGCGGAAGTCCGTCGTATATACAAATGTTCCATATACTTGCTCTTCACTGCTTAAGATGTGCTTGAAAATTCTCCGATCTCCCTCTGCCATCGGCTTTTGAAGAACTTCACTAACCGGAACCCACTCCAGTTCACCCTCTTCACTTTCATCAAGCAGATCTCCAGAATAGCTCGTACTGTAAAATGTAAACATCATCCACTCCTGAGCAGTTTTCTCCTCTTCCCGCATGACGAATGTAAAGGAACCACGAAGCTCTGGGTTTTCGATGGAAAGACCCGTTTCCTCTTTAAACTCACGGACGACAGAATCTTTAATATTCTCTCCGGCTTCCATCTTTCCGCCAGGGGCAACATACCAGCCTCTGCGTGGTTTTTTTAACATCAATACGGAACCATCAACTTTCAAAATACAATTCGCTACACGCTGCATCGTTATGGTCACCTCAATTTCTTTCTAGAGGGCATCTCCACCCATTATACAATGAATACACAGGTTGCTACAATATTATGTTCCACAGCCTGAATTGAAAACTATTTCCTTATACTTATCATGAATCTGAACAGGTCGCACCGGGAGATCCGGTTTCAAATTTTATGTGTGAACGGATGCTTGCGGCGGGAAGGCGAGTCATACCCCGCCACTCCTTTCCCATTCCTTCTCGAAATCAACCCATTAAAGTCCTTCTATTAAACATACCGATTTAACAGACCAAAACAAAAAAAGACACAGATGACGAGCACCTGTGCCTCATAGAGATTAATCTATTAAAAGGGGGTCAATTAATCATTTCCATCGTAACAGGAAAATATTTCATAGGTGTTACACCCGAGTTAAGATGGTGTTTCTTTTTAATTGACGACCTTTAATTCCTCTAAAAGATTTTCAATATAGTGCTGGGCCGATTGTGCGGCGATACTTCCATCACCAGTTGCTGTCACAATTTGACGCAATTCTTTTTCACGGATATCCCCGGCAGCGAATACACCAGGTACTTTCGTTTCCATGTTTTCATCTGTTTCGATATATCCTTGTTCATTTGTAATGCCCAGGCTTTCGAAAGGTGTGGACAATGGAATCATACCGATATAAATGAACGTACCATTGGTATCGAAATCATATTCTTCATCTGTTTTTTTATTGTGAAGCGTGACGCTTCCTACTTTGCCATCTTTTTCATTGATGGTTTTGACAACGGTATCCCAGATGAAGTCGATCTTGTCGTTATCAAATGCGCGATCCTGAAGAATCTTCTGGGCGCGTAATTCATCACGACGGTGAACGATTGTCACTTTGCTTGCAAAGCGTGTAAGGTAGACCCCTTCTTCTACTGCAGAATCTCCTCCGCCTACAACAACCAGTTCTTTATCACGGAAGAATGCGCCATCACAAACCGCGCAATAGGAAACCCCGCGGCCTCCGAGTTCTTTTTCACCCTGTACACCAAGTTCTTTATATTGAGCACCTGTCGTTACGATGACAGCACGTGCTTTATATTCTTTATTACCAGCTTTGACTGTCTTGTATTCCTTGCCATCTACGACCTCTTTGATGTCGCCGAACGCATATTCTGCACCGAATTTTTTCGCGTGATCGAACATCTTGTTGGATAAGTCTGGTCCAAGAATACTTTCAAAGCCCGGATAGTTTTCAACATCTTCCGTATTAGCCATCTGACCACCCGGAATCCCACGCTCAATCATAAGCGTATCCAAGTTGGCACGGGAAGTGTAAACAGCTGCTGTCATACCAGCAGGACCTGCCCCGGCAATGATGACATCATAAATGCGATCTTCACTCATCAATCTTCACTCCTTATGAATCCGAATAATCTCAGTTGCATTTCCTGTACATATCATAGTAAATCATACGAAAACCGTCCATTAATGTGCTTACAGAGAAAAGAAATGCATGTTCACCTATTCCTGTTCCCAGGGTCCGCCTTCTTTTCCCATCTTCGGGAACTGTTTGCATCCCTGTTCCCAAAGCTGCAAGGCTTTAGATGGGTTACCTGTATGATAAACAGAGATGCTGTACCATTTGTAATACACTCTGCGTCGAGTGACCTGCTTATCGCGAAGCGACTTGAACCGTTCGACCGCTTCTTTATAATAGCCAGCTCTCGCTAAAGTCTCAGCTACGGCTAGTTTTTGCTGTTCATGCATGGGAAATACATTACGGAGCCGTTCAATGTGAAAATCCGCTTCTTCCTTCATGCCCTGTTTCAAATAAAAGGCAGCCAAATTCACGTCACAGTGGATGTTCGCTGGTTCCTTCTCCAAGGTCTCTTTTTCAAATTGAATCGCTTCGTCACGGTTTCCGTTCATGAATAACGCGTAGGCGTATCGGTGTTTGGCGATTTTAAATTCCGGGAAAAGCTCCATCATTTCATCAAGAACACTTAAAGCCTGATCCCATTCTTCGTGCTCTAAATGGTAAAAGGCGGTTTCCTGATAGATGATGAGCTCATCTTCATCCTCAAACGCCCAATCATCGTCTTCATCTTCTTCCTCTAAAGAATCCAGCATATCCCTCAATTGCTTAGCCGCTTCTTCAAATTCGCCGTCTCCGGGTTGTTCTAAATAGGTGTCTACATATTTTTTGGCATCATTAAGAAGACCGAGGTGTGCGTAATTATTTGCCATCAGATAGTAACAATCAACGTATTCTTTTCCGTGTTCAGCCAATACCTCAGTCAGTACCTGATTGGCGGCATGATAAGAGCCAACTTCTGTGTAAACAACAGAAAGTTGGCATGGATACAATGGTTCCTCGGGAGAAGCTTCAACCGCCTTTTTCAGCCACTTGACAGCAGCACTGAAACGACGCTTTTGAAAAGCCTGAATCCCATGAGAAAAATAAAATGAACCTGTAGGTACAAATGGGATGATGTTCGTATCCTGTTGTGCTGTAGTTCCTTTAAGTGTAGTCGTCATGACTGTCCCCCTGTTTCCGTTTCAAATCTCACTAATTATGCAGTATAACATAAATGTTTACAGAGAAATAGGAGAAAAATGTAATCCGTTTAGGAATGGCGTTTTTCAAGAACAGCGAGAACATCATCCAACGGAACTTGACGATCCGTAAGAATTAATAAGAGGTGGAACAATAGATCAGCAGATTCCAGAGCGATTTCTTCCGGATCATCATTTTTTGCAGCAATGATGACTTCCCCTGCTTCTTCACCGATTTTTTTCGCAATCCGGTCGACCCCTTCCTGAAACAGAGTGGATGTGTAAGATCCTTCAGGAAGGGTCGCTTTTCGATCAGCCAGAACAGTTTGAAGTTCGTCCAGAATGTGATAACGATTTTCTTTCAGCTTGGTTTCCGAATCTGTGAGCTCTTCTGAGAAGCAGCTGTAATTCCCTTTGTGACAAGCTGGCCCCGACGGTACTACTTGAACAAGCAAAGCATCCTGATCACAATCGTAATGAATGCTTCTTACTTCCTGTGTATTTCCGGAAGTTTCCCCTTTGTGCCACAATTCCTGACGGGAACGGCTGTAAAATACCGTTTCACCGATATCCAACGTCTTTTTCAAAGATTCTTCATTCATGTAGGCTAAGGTCAGTACAGCTTTCGACTTGGCATCTTGCACAATCGCCGGAACCAGACCTTGTTCATCAAATTGAATTTCATCGATATTCATCGCACAGGCACTCCTTTTCCCTTCAAATACGCTTTCACGTTTTGCACAGATGTTTCTTTATAGTGGAAAATCGATGCAGCAAGCGCAGCATCTGCATCAGCTTCCGTAAATACGTCATAAAAATGATCACTCGAACCTGCCCCTCCGGAAGCGATGACAGGAACATTCACAACTTCCTGCACGGCTTTTAATAAAGGAAGGTCAAAACCGGATTTTTCGCCATCTTTATTCATAGAGGTCAGCAAAATCTCGCCTGCTCCGAGCTTCACGGCTTCTTTTGCCCAGTCCGTCACAAGCCAATCGGTGGGTGTGCGCCCCCCATGCGTATAAACGCGCCAGTTCGCTGTCTGTTCATCATACTTGGCATCTATGGCCACCACGATGCACTGACTTCCGAAGTAATCCGCCCCTTCCGTAATCAGAGCCGGCCTATTCACAGCGGAAGAATTCAAGGATACTTTATCTGCTCCATTTCGGAGAGTTTCCTTGATATCTTCAAGTGTCCTTATGCCGCCCCCAACTGTAAAGGGAATAGCTAGTTCAGAAGCAACAGAACGGACGACATCGATCATCGTTTTCTTTCCCTCGTGACTGGCGGAGATATCGAGAAACACAAGCTCATCTGCCCCTTGTTCGTCATACACTTTCGCAAGTTCAACAGGGTCTCCGGCGTCACGGATATCAACAAACTGTATGCCTTTTACCACACGGCCTTCCTTTACATCCAGGCAGGGAATGATTCGTTTTGACAGCATTCAGTCCACCTCCACATTGAGGGCTTCTTTTAAGGTGAACTGGTTCGTGTATAAAGCTTTCCCAACAATCGAACCAATCACATTTCGATCCTTATATTCTTTCAGTTCGTTAAGGTCATCCAAACCTTTAATGCCTCCAGATGCAATCACATCCACACCTGTTTCTTCAGCCAGGCGGACGATTTCCTTCGTATTCGGACCTGAAAGCATGCCATCTTTCGCAATATCTGTATATATGAACGTTTTCGCTCCAGCAGAAGCCAGGTCTTTCCCTAAATCCACCGCCTTCACTTCCGATTGTTCCAGCCATCCAGCTGTCGAAACAAAACCGTCACGCGCATCCAATCCAATGGCAATCCGTTCCCCATACTTGGAAAGAAGCAGTTTGGTTGTTTCCACATCGCGGACAGCAAGAGAACCGATGATGACACGGTCGACACCTGCGTCCAAGTAAAAGCGGACATCTTCTTCTGATCGAATCCCTCCGCCAATTTGCACACGACAGTCCAGTTCCTTCGCCACTCGCAGCACATGCTCCGCATTTTGCTTGGAACCTTGTTTCGCACCATCAAGATCCACCATATGGATCCATGAGGCCCCTGCGTCTACAAATTCCTTTGCCACTTCAAAAGGATTCTCCCCATAAACGGTTTCTTTATCAAAGTCACCTTGCTCAAGACGCACACACTTTCCGTCACGCATATCAATTGCAGGATAGATCGTAAAGCTCATCGTTAAAACTCCTCACTGTTTACACATTACTTTACAAAAGTTCTCTAATAGCTGCATGCCGGCTCTCCCGCTTTTTTCCGGGTGGAACTGACTCGCTACAAGGTTGCCTTTTCCAATGATTGCAGGCACTTCCATATGATAATCAGAGGTCGCATATAAAATAGAAGGATTGTTCGTCTTCACAACAAAAGAGTGAACGAAGTAAACATGGTCTTCCTTTACGTCTGTCATCAAAGGCTTGTCCGGCTGATGGATCTCAAGTTCGTTCCAGCCCATATGCGGAACTTTATAAGAACATCCTTGGTCATCCATTCCTGGAAAACGGGAAATGGTGCCTGGGAACAATCCTAACCCTTCCGTAAGTCCACCTTCTTCACTACTCTCGAACAGCAGCTGCATGCCGAGACATATGCCGTAGACCGGTGTCCCCTCGGCCACTTTATCTTTTATAAAATCTATGAATCCATGCTCCTGAAGTGCTCTCATGGCATCCGGAAATGCGCCTACACCAGGGAGGATGTACCCATCACATTCTCCCAACGACTGGGGGCGGTCCCCGATTTTGTAATCCACGCCGAGTCGTTCAAGCGCTTTTGAAACACTGAATAAATTGCCCATTCCATAATCGATGATGCCTATCATTATAAACTTCCTTTCGTACTCGGAACTCCTTTGACGCGTGGATCGATTTGAGTCGCTTCATCCAAAGCACGTGCAAAGGCTTTGAACATCGCCTCAATAATGTGATGGGTGTTCTGCCCATGATGTAAGACGATATGTAAGTTCATCCGAGCTTCTACTGCAAGTTTCCAGAAGAATTCATGAACATTTTCCGTATCAAAGGTGCCGACACGATCCTTTGGAAGCTCTGCCCGCCATTCCAGGTGCGGACGGTCACTCAAATCTACGGCTACCGTGACAAGCGTCTCGTCCATCGGCAGAGTCATGGATCCGTAACGTTTCATGCCATATTTATCGCCGACCGCTTCTCGTAACGCCTGTCCAAGACAAATCCCGATATCTTCTGTTAAGTGATGATCATCCACTTCCACATCGCCTCGACCGACAACGGATAGATCAAAGAGACCGTGTTTTGTGAACAATTCCAGCATGTGAGAAAGAAAAGGCACCTGAACATCCAAGTCCGCTTTTCCTCCTCCATCAATTCCAAGTTCAAGCTGAATATCTGTTTCTCTCGTTTTTCGTTCAATTCTAGCTGCTCTCGCTTCTGTCATTTCCATCGCTCCTTACGTGTCTCTACTGCGCGTGCGTGGGCTTCCAACCCTTCCAGCCGGGCGAACCGGGCAATTTTGTTGACGTTCGTTTCAAGAGCCTGTCTGCTGTATGAAATGACGCTCGATTTTTTCACAAAGTCATCGACATTGAGAGGACTTGAAAAACGCGCCGTTCCATTCGTTGGCAGTACATGATTGGGTCCCGCAAAATAGTCCCCGACAGGCTCACTGCTGTAAGGCCCTAGAAAAATCGCTCCCGCATGCTTGATTTTCCCCAGTTCCTGAAAAGGATCTTCCGTCACAATTTCCAGGTGTTCGGGCGCTATTTCATTGATGGTGCTAATTGCTTCTGCCCAAGTCTCACACAGCACAATCATTCCATAGTCTTCCACGCTCTTTCTAGCGATATCAGCACGAGGCAGGGAATCCAGCTGTACCTGCACTTCTTTTTCCACTGCCTTCGCAAGACGCTCACTTGTTGTCACAAGGACGCTTGAAGAACGGGCGTCGTGCTCTGCCTGAGAAAGAAGATCGGCAGCGATTTCTTCCGCACGGGCGGTTTCATCAGCAAGAATGGCAATCTCACTTGGTCCGGCGATCATATCAATATCGACATCCCCGAACACTTCACGCTTTGCAAGCGCAACGAAAACATTTCCAGGACCTGTTATTTTATCCACAGAGGGGATCGTTTCTGTCCCATAAGCAAGAGCGGCAATGGCCTGCGCTCCCCCTACTTTGAACACATCTTCCACGCCAAGGATCTGGGCAGCAAGAAGGACCCCGTCAGGTACTTTTCCATCCTCCCCTGGAGGAGTCATCATGACGACCCGCTCTACACCTGCCACTTGTGCCGGAATCACATTCATAAATACTGAAGAAGGGTAAGCAGCCGTTCCGCCCGGCACGTAAACCCCTGCGGCTTCAATCGGGGTGATTTTTTGTCCTAAGATGGTCCCGTCTTCCGAACTATCAAACCAGGAAGCGGTCTTCTGCTTTTCGTGAAAAGCACGGATGTTGTCCGCGGCCTCCTGCAGAATTTGGACAAACTCCCCATCGAGAGAGGCATACGCTTGTTCAAACTCTTCTTTTGTAACTTTGAACGTTTCCATAGTGGTCCTGTCAAAACGCTCGGTGTATTCTTTGACCGCTTCGTCTCCCCGGCTCTTCACCTGTGCAATAATCTCCTGAACAGATTTTCGCTGTTCCTCTGTTCCTTGGTCGACGGAACGCTTCAATGACTGTAAATCAGACTTGTTTATGATCTTCATCAGCGCTCCCCTTCCATCACTTCACTTAGTTTGCTTACCATTTCCTCAATTTCGTTACTCTTCAATCGGTAACTGACCGGGTTCACAATCAAACGCGACGTAATCTCTGTAATCTTCTCATACTCCACCAGCCCGTTTTCTTTCAACGTACGTCCTGTAGAGACGATGTCGACAATACGGTCTGCCAATCCAATCAAAGGCGCAAGTTCAATGGATCCATTCAATGGAATGATTTCAATCTGTTCGCCCTGCTCACGGAAATAATCAGAAGCGACTTTCGGATATTTCGTGGCGATCTTTGGTGCAATCCGGCTCAATGGCTGGTCAGGCAGTCCAGCTACAGCTACATAGCAGGGGCTGATTTTCAAATCAAGCACTTCATAAACATCCCGATCCTGTTCAAGCAGAACGTCTTTCCCGGCGATCCCGATATCCGCCGCTCCATACTCTACATAAGTGACGACATCCATCGGTTTGGCCATCATGACGCGGATGTTCTGTTCAGGAAATTCCAGGATTAACTTTCTTGACTCATCCATGTCCGCTTCCAGCTCATAGCCCGCTTTTTTCATCAGTTCCGCCGCTTCTTCGTAAATACGGCCCTTCGGCATGGCAATGGTCAACGGCTTACTCATCACGCTCACCTCCGCCTTTCGTGAAATCGATCGTCTCTGATAATTCCGCTTTAAAAGCCTGCAAATCCGGGATTTGATCCACGTGTTGTAAAAGAACCGCCTGACCATCCTCACGGTAGCGCTTCGCTTCCTTCAACCCTTGTCCGTAACTATCATCGTCAACGATGACACCGATACGCCCGTCACCTGACTCCTGCTCGTTCAATGCTTCTACCAGACGTTCCAGATGGACGGCAAATCCAGTTGCTGAGGCACTGAGCTGGAAAGAAGGAAGTAAGGTGTCATAGCGGCCTCCGTTACATAGAAGGGCCCCAAGGTTCGGCGCATAGCCTTCAAACAAAATTCCCGTGTAATAGTCCATGTGACTGATTAAATTTAAATCAAAGTGAATGTATTTTTCGACCTCATACTGTTGCAGCAGACGATACAACTGCTTCAGTTCATTTACGGCCTGCATGCAGGCTTGATTCCGAGCAAGGGAACGACTGCTCTCAAAGATTTCTTCGCCGCCTTTCAGAGCGAGGAGCTGAAGAAGGGCCTCTTTTTTATCTTTCGAAACAGAAAGCTCTTTTACCGCTTCCCTGTACCCGACGTAATTCTTTCGATATAAGTAATTTAAAAGGTATTCAATCGTATCCTCATCATCGCCAAGTAAATCTGTGAAAAAGGCTTTCACATAGCCAATGTGACCGACTGTAATCACAAAATCATCGAGTCCAGTCTGCTTTAAAGATTCAACGAGGAGAGCGATGACTTCTGCGTCTCCATAAGAGGAGTGGTCCCCAATCAATTCCGTTCCGACCTGCTCAAATTGAGCCGGTTTCCCTCCTTCGGTCTGTTGGGCACGGAATACCGGGCCTTCATAAGCCAGACGAAGCGGAAACTCAGCATCTTTCAGTTGAGACGCTGCCACCCTTGCGATGGGTGCAGTCATGTCCGGTCTCAATACAAGTGTGTGTCCCTGTTGATCCAAAAGCTTGAACAATTGCTGATCAAGTGTTGCACTTACTTTTCCTACCGTTTCGTGATATTCCATGATCGGAGTATCCATGAACGAATATCCGAACGAAAGAATGGCATTCGATAATTGTTGGCGCGCTTTCGATTTTTGGTTATAAAAAAAGGGAAGCGTGTCCCGCATTCCCAATGGCTTTTCAAACATCAGGCGTTTAACCAATGGTATTCATCCTTTCCCCAAATCCTTTAGCTTGCTAATATGCTAACATGATAAAGATAGAGCGTCAATGAAGAAACTCCTTAGCTTTGTTCCCCTTCTTATCATAGCAGAAACCGTTTCATAAATACGGGGCCTTGCTGGTAGAGTTCGCGGTTTTTCATGTAGAGGACGTTATACACCTGAACCATAATAAAACAGACGCACAAAACTGTGCGTCTGTTCATTCAGGAGAAAGCTTTATTCAAATGGAGGATTTCATCAGCGTAACGAAGAGCAAGTGGTTCTGCATTCGGTGACTCTTTCTGCATCTGTTGGTGTATGAAGAGTTTCCCAACCCTTTCAAACCTTGCTCCCTTTTCCATCATCTCAAGAGCAATGACGGATTCATAAAGCAAAGCCATTTTTCCGGCAAGAGGTTTGCTGTAATAGGTTTGTACTTCCCCCGGCTGTTTTAATACCTCGTCTACATAAGCGATAAAATTCAGAATCGCCTCCTTCACCAGTGTATACTCTTTCCCCTTATGGGCAACTTTGTCCAAGCGTTCTTGAATATGTTGGACAAATAACTCGTGCCCCTGGTATTTATTGAAAAGTTTTAAGACTTCCAGGCCGAGAATATTCGCTGTTCCTTCCCATACTGTCAATACTTGAGCATCACGCAAAAGACGAGGCGTAACAAAGTCTTCAATGTATCCATTACCTCCATGCATCTCAATCGCTTCATGTGTAAAATCCACCGCCTGTTCAGCTGTTTCTTTTTTCATGATCGCAATGCGGACACGGTTCAGGATATGTTCTTCTATTCTTGCATCTTCAGGCGTACGAGCTACTTTTTCAAAGGATTGGATTAAATCGAAAACCGCTCTCGTTTCCACTTCCTGCTTAACCGTCATAGAAACGAGAGTATCTTTCACCATCGGATATTCAATCAGCGAGTGCCCGAATGCATTTCTCTTACTGGCATAATCCTGCGCTTCTGTTAAAGAACGACGCATAATACCAATAGACGCGATTGCATTACAAACGCGGGAAAGGTTCAAGGCTTCCATCATATAGTAGAATCCCCGCTCCGCTTCTCCGACCATAAATGCTTTCGCACCGGTAAATTCAACTTCAGCGGACGGTACAGCACGGACACCTAGTTTATCTTTCAGTCTTCGGATCTGAATACCATTCAATTCTCCACTTTCATTCCTCCAGGGAACAAGAAAAAGACTGAGACCTCTCGTCCCGGATGGTGCGCCTTCTGTCCGCGCAAGAACCATAGCCACCCCGCAGGCTCCCGCGTTGCTGGCAAAATATTTTTCCCCATGGATCCTGTAATGCCCACCTTCTTTAATGGCTTTCACTTCGTTAGCACCCACATCTGAACCACCCTGGCGCTCCGTTAGAAAAGTCGCACCTTCATACAATTCAACCTCTCCCGTTGATAGCACGTGCGGTAAATATGTGGCTTTCAACTGTTCATCTGCGTAATGATCGATCAAATAAGCGGTAGCCATCGTCAACGTCACTGGACAGTAAAAACCAGGTTCTGCCTGAGAGAGAAGGTAACCTTGCGCGTACGAATACATGTAATCACCTTTTTTTCCAAGCTCAGGAATATCCTTATGAAGATAACCAACGATTCCTTCCCCATACGTTTCTTCTATAGTTTTTTTGTACCCTTCATTTAACCATACTTCTGAAATATCGTTGCCCATCTTGTCATATTTGATCAATTTCGGCTGACCCTCACGATCAGTGTGAACCGCCCGTTCATCAATCTCCTGGGCACACTTCTCACCGAAAAACCGGAGTCGCTCATCAGCCCACTGATAAAAAGGTTCATCCCACGTTTCCTTCAGGAGATCCTGAAGGTTCTCGTCCCTTTCGTAAAAGTTCATTTCACAACCCCCTTAGGCTTGACGCGCCTGTTCTCGCAATCGATGTTTCAATAATTTACCCGTCGCGTTCCTCGGAAGCTCCTCCATTTCCTCATAGAGCTTAGGAATCTTGTAATCCGCCAATTGAACCTCCAAAAAGCGTCGGCATTCATTTTCCACATCTGTCATTTGCCCGTTTTGAACAATGTGCGCTTTGACCGTCTCGCCCCAGTCAGGATGAGGGACGCCTACGACAGCCACATCCTCAATGTGTGGATGCTGCAACAAGAGCTCTTCTACTTCACGCGGATAAACATTGACCCCACCCGAGATGATCATATCCTTTTTACGGTCAATGACCCACAAGTAGCCGTCTTCATCCTTTTCACCCATATCCCCTGTAAGGAGCCATCCGTCACGGAAGGTTGCGGCCGTTTTTTCCTCATCTTTATAGTAGCCTTTCATAATTCCTTCACCTTTAAGAGCGATTTCGCCCACCCCGCCGTTTTCTACTTCATAGCCATTTTCATCTACTAGACACATTTCACAATGAAGGGCCGCACGTTTCCCGACACTTCCCGCTTTTTCATCATGCTCCTGTGGAAGCAGCAACGTTCCGCTTGGCCCTGCTTCCGTCAAGCCATACAAACAGCAAAGACTATCCGTTTCAAACTGCTCTCTCACAAACTCCACTTCTTTTTTAGACAAAGGTGCGCCGCCATAAGTCCAATATTTCACCCAGCTCAAATCCGTTTCCCTCACTTTAGGATGTTTGGCCGTCATTAAATAAGCAACAGGTGCCCCGAAAAAGTGTGACGCCCGTTCAGTCGAAACAAGCTCAAGTAATAAGTCCGGAGTAAAAGTAGGAGCGATGATGTGTGTGGCACCGACAAACGTGCCCCCTGCTAAAAAGAGATGTAATGGTGCGGAATGACTGAAGGGCATCATATGAAGCATACGGCTCGATGGTTTCATTTCCAGTTCCACGGCCATCATTGAAGAGACTGTCAAAATATTTTTATGGGTAAAGACAACCCCCTTTGGCTGCCCAGTTGTCCCTGAAGTATATAAAATCGAAGCTTCTTCATCTTCATGGGCTTCATTTACCATTTCCAGTGGCTCTTCTTTTGCAAGCATATCCGAAAAAGAGTGCCAGCCTCCGTCAGCGTCTCCAGTTTTGATAAATGTCCCCTGTCTTTCATCAGCAAGTCCTCTCACCTGATCGATGAGCAAATCATGAGTGAGCAAAGCAACAGCATCACTGTGATCGTATATATAAGTAATTTCTCCCTGTACCAAACGTGCATTAATGGGAACGACAATAGCCCCCAGTCGGTGGATCGCAAAGTAACTGATGACAAACTCTTTCGTATTCGGCATATGGATGATGACCTTGTCACCCGCCTGAATTCCTAACCTCATCAAACCTCTGGCACACTGATTGACCTGACTGTTCCACTCCTGATATGTCAAACGTTCTTCAGGTGTGACTATCCCTTCTTTTTCCGGATACTTACGAGACTGGTAAGCTAATAATTCAGAAAGATTCATACAGGATCTCCTCTCCGTTCCTTTAATTCTACTTCGAATTTGTCGAGCCACTGTCCCATTTCCGCTTTTAACTGTTCCAACTCCCGGATCCGATCGTCCACCTCCTGCATTTTTTCTTTTCCATAGGTAAGCGTCCGTTCAAGCTGACGGACCCCGGAAGGATCCTGGTCGAAAAGATGAATCATTTCTTTGATTTCTTCAAGCTGGAAACCATACTTTTTCCCACGAAAAACAAGCCCAAGACGCGTTAAATCCTTCGGAGAAAAAGAACGGTGCCCTCCCGAGCTGCGGGAAGGTTTGATCAGACCAAGCTCTTCATAGTATCGGATGGTCCGCTGAGTCACATCGTATTTGTCGGCCACTTGCTGGATAGATAAACGTCCTTCCATTCGATCCCCTCTCATTGAATGAAAATTCTAACAATTTAACTATACCATTAACGTTAACGTTAAGTTCAACTATAAAAATTTGGAAATTACCAATAGAAAAAGCACCTTACTCAGAAGGTGCTTTCATAAAGTATAGCTCCCTTTAGTGGAAGACTCAGTTTCGAGACTTTTGTTGTGTGGTTCTAGGGGCTCCGGGAAACGGTTCGTCTTGCTCCATCGTCCAGACACTCGCGTCATAAGCAGAACAGCAAAGGAATGAAAAATACATTCCGTTGCTGTTCTGCTTATGCCAGTCGTGTCTACCAGGACGATTCCGCATTTGAACACTTTCCATGGGGCGGGCGGTGAGCCTCCTCAGGCTACGCCTTCCGGGGTCTCACCTGTCCCACACGTCCCATAGGAGTCTCACCGTTTCCCTCCGCCCCTTTACCTTTTAAGTGTCTCGAAACCACTTCTAAAAGGGGCAGCTTGTATGGTTGAGGGAAGTGAATGATTAGACAACATGTATTCTTAAACAAGGTTCCAATTCTTCTCCCCTAGGCGGGCGTATAGTGTGTTGTATCAAACATTTCCGTCTGCTAAACGGCAATGGGGTAGAGTTTACATCATTCACTCCTCATAACCATACAAGCTAAGTTTTCCAGTAGTGGTTTCGAGACTCTGATATAGCAAAGGGGCGAAGGGGAATGGCGGGACTCCTGCGGGAAAAAAGTGCTTGGTGAGACCCCACAGGACGCAGTCCGAGGAGGCTCACCGCGCTCCCGCGGAAAGCGAGGCATTCCCCGCAGCCCCCATCCACTCAACAAACGTCTCGAAACTGAGTCTTCAAGAAACCTGCCATTTAGTTGAAGAGGGATTTTTTTATATAAAAAATAGACCTCTTTCCATATTGGATAATGGAGAGGCCTTTCATACATGATCCATAGCTTATTCTTATTATACCACCTTTATGAAGAAGATTCGATAAACTTCTTCAAATGTTGTAGGTGGTCTTGATCTTCCTTTTTTATGATCTGCTTGATAAGTGGTTTCATCAATTTGTTTCGGAAGCCTTCCGTATAAAGCTCCCCTTGGAAGTCTACTCTCGTCCCTTCTGACGTTTGTACGAATTCATAATGGTACCGTAAGTCCAATCCATGCTGATGACTGCGGACAGAGTATTTTCGATTGGGGTCAAAGTCGGTAACCTCAATGATTGAACGAGCTTTTCTACCTCTGATTTCCCGAGTTTCCTGGAACCTATATCCTTCCGTGACAGGTCCCTCACTCAATAGTTGTACATCGATGACTGTTTCCATAATTTCAGGGCTGTTGTTGAAATCTGTCGCCATTTTAAAAACTTCTTCTACAGGTTTTTTAATGATGACGGACTGATTCATAAAAGACATAAGTATCCTCCTCTGTTAAATGCTCTACCCCCTATATTCGCTTTTCACGTCCAGAGTCCTTTTTCAAATGACAAGAATATCCTGGCAAAACACACACAAGATAAAGGAAGCACTCAAGAAAAGCGAGGGATCTGTTTATGGGTTGGCTTTCCGTCATTCCTTTCATCGTGGTCATTGTTACGGCTATATGGACCAAACAAGTCATTCCAAGTTTACTATTCGCTGTTGTCGTGGCCGGTTACATCATCGACCCACATTGGCTGGGAGGAATGATGACAGCCTTAGGTTTCATCATTGAAGGGTTGAGGGATGAAGCCAATTTGAAGATCATCCTCTTTCTATATGCCTTCTCCGCTTTAATAGGACTTGTAAAAATGTCGGGAGGTATCAAAGGATTCGTTAAAGAAGCAACGGAGAGGATTGACCACAAAAAGGGGGCGTTCATCCTCACCTGGTTGTCTTCATTAGGGACTTTCAGTGCACCGAGCTTCCGGATCGTTACCATCGGGCCTGTAATGAAAGCATTGAGAAGGAACATTCCAATGACCAAACAGGAGCTGGGTTTCGTCATCGAAACGACAGCCTCTCCACTTGTCGTCTTGATTCCTATTGCGACAGCATTTGTTGGATATATGACTTCGGTCATTGAACTGTCCTTGCAGCAGGCAGGCACGGAAGGGGACGCATATTCTTTATATATCAGCAGCATTCCGTTCAATTTCTTCGCCTTTTCCATGCTAGCCGTTGGCTTTTATATGAGTTTTTTCCATAAGAACAAAAAGCCCGCGACTGACGCAGAGAATATGGATCAAGAAAAAAGAGAAGATGATGACCAATGGGAAGACTGTCATCCAGCTGTTACGAAAAACCTGCCAGCACAGCCTTGGCACTTGATTATTCCATTGTTCAGTGTGATCCTCCTTACTTTCTTCCTCATGTATATGGTCGGTGTCAGAGATGGAAAATCCGGATTTGATGCGCTCATTAATGCCAACGTCCTTGATGCTATGGTTTTGGCTGTCGTGCTTACCCTCATCGGCTTCGTCGTTTATCTGAAGTTTCGTAATGAGAAACTCAAGAAAATGATGGACACGCTGATTGATGGAGGAAACGAGATGATGAGTGTCATTGTTCTTCTGGCCATGGTATGGGGGTTAAGCAGTGGATCTGAAGCATTGAATTTCGCGGATACCATCTCCAAGTCTTTTGACTGGATCCCTTCCGGATTTGTTGCCGTCATCTTATTCGTCGTTGGCTGCGGCCTCTCTTATTTCATCGGCTCTTCCTGGGGAACATGGGGAATTCTCATGCCTGTCGGGATATCGATTGCGACTGTAGCAGGAAGTTCCCTGCCCATTGTCATCGGAGCCGTTTTTGCCAGCGGTACATTCGGGGCTTTCGCATCCCCTTTGAGTGATGATACGAATACGACGGCCGGCATTCTAAATTTGAACCCGATTAAATATGCTCGGTTCAAGTTGAAGCCCGCTCTTATTGCTGCTTCCTTTGCTGCTCTTCTTTATTTCGGTATGTCTTTCTTTTTATAGTTCAAACAAAGAGCCCTTCCATATTTGGGGCTTTTTTCTTTTGTTTGATTTTATTCCCTTAAATATTACAACTGTCCATTTTTGCAAATTTACATTTTACAAAAACCATACATTGAAACCCCTTACATAACCCCACACAAGCGTTTATACTAGTCCCATAAGATGATCATCAATCAAAAGAATGTTTATATTTTTGCAAAAATGCACCAATAAAGTTGAACAAGGGGGACCCCGATGGTATTGGATAATAGACGTGCACACTTATTATCAATGATTCAACAATCAACCAATCCCATTCCCACGAAGGATTTAGTCGACAGAATGAAAGTGTCCCAACGGACCATTTACTATGATATCGATCAGATCAATAGTTGGTTGCTTGCCAATCATCTTGAACCCATTCAAAGCGAGCATGGAAAGGGATTATTCTTACCTTCTTCATCTAAAGCGCATTTGAAGGATAACCAGGACAAGAGTTTTGATGACTGGCAGTATCAATTGTCCAGACAGGAACGCGAAATTCTCATCAAAGCTAAAATCCTATTGGAAGAAGAAAAGGCTTCTATGCGGCATTTCATGGAACTGACGAGCATGAGCCGAGGCACAATCGCTAAAATGATTAAAACGATCAGGCAGGAGTTTCAAGAGATGGGACTCGAGCTTTATTACAAAAAAAATATCGGATACCGATTAAACGGGCCTGAGGATATGAAGAGAACCGTGCTTTCTAATATTCTGGCTACAATCTTTTCACAACCTGATTGGCAAAACGTCAGAAATAAAGTTCATCAGATGATTCAGCCCGAATCCGACACATGGTCCCAGGAAACGGAACAGAGGCGCAAAGTGAAGAAGATTCTCTTTGAAGCTGAAAAGGAGTTAGGGCTGACACTGACAGATGAAATGGTGGAAATCCTATCCTTCCAAGTGTTAATGATTACAAAACGAATCGCGGATGGGAAGTACATCACTGTCCAGCCCGCAGAAAAGCATGTTCTCAAGCAGACCAAAGCACATCAGGGGTCTTTACTCATTACCACTGCCCTTGAAGAATGGTGGGAGATCGAATTCCCTGAGGATGAAGTTTGTTTCATTACCATGAACCTGCTGGGATCGAAAGTTCAACATGATGACTTCAGCCGATATTCTGAACAGGAGTTGTCCGGGTTGAAAGAAGTCGTCCATCAGATGATTGATGATTTCCAACTCTATTCCTGCGTAGTGTTTGACGATAAAGAAGGACTTTCAGAAAACCTGATCTCTCATATCAAGCCAACCTATTACCGGTTGAAATATGGAGTGAAAATCGCTAATGACTTAGCGGGCACGATTCAGGAAACCTACCCTGATATTTTTCACCTGACTAAACGGGTGATGAAGCACCTGGAACTTTATGTCGGGAAAAAGATTCCCGATGAGGAGGCCGCTTACATCACTTTACATTTCGGGGGATGGCTCAAGAAAGAAAAGAAGCAGGTAGAAACAAAACTTACCGCTGTCATCGTCTGCGAAAATGGGATTGGTACATCCAATATGTTGCGCACCCAACTCGAAAATTTAATTGCCGGATTGAACATCAAAGATACCCTCTCCATGAGAGAGTATCAAAGGAACAACCACAAGGCGGATGTCATTTTTTCAACAAAGTTCATAAAAACGAAAGATATACCCGTTGTCCATGTTCCCGCGATTTTAACGAATGTTGAAAAGGAGCGTGTCATTCAACGGATGAATGAACTTTTTGGTTCGAGTACGACAGAGCTCGATGCAGGCGACCCATTCATTCAAGTCATCGAACGCTACGCGACAATTCATCGTAAGGACGAATTGAAAAGAGAATTGTCATACCTTCTCGAACAAAAGACTCCGCATACAAAGGAGATGAGAAAGCCCATGCTCAACGAATTATTAACAGAACAAACGATACAGTTGAAAGACAAGGTCCAGAATTGGGAAGAAGCCATCAAAGTGGCATCCCAGCCACTCATTGATCAACAGGTTATTCGTCTGGATTACGTTCAGGCGATGATTGATAACGTAAACGAGTTAGGTCCTTATATTGTGATTGCGCCGGGTATTGCCATCCCCCACGCAAGACCTGAAGCAGGCGTGGAACAACTTGGCATGAGTTTACTAAGACTAAAAGACTCTGTTTATTTTTCAGATAAAGAAAAACATAGGGCTCAACTTGTCATCGTACTGGCAGCTATTGATAACGAAACCCATTTGAAAGCCCTGGCACAACTCACAGAACTGTTGTCAGATGAAAAACATGTGGAGCGTTTAATCTCTGCAGAAGAAACTGAACAGGTCATTGATCTGATTAATCAAGCAGTAGAAGTTTAAAATCAAAGAGGAGGAATTAGAAATGAAAAAAGTATTAGTTGTATGTGGAAACGGTTTAGGAAGCAGCATGATTGTGGAGATGAATATTAAAGCAGCATTGAATGATATGGGGAAAGAAGCAGAAGTTTCTCACACGGATTTAACAACAGCCAAGACAGAACAAGCGGATGTCTATCTAGGATCTGAAGATATCGTAGAGAGCCTGGAAGACGGACAGAAAAATGTCGTGAAATTAAGGAACCTTATGGATAAAAACGAACTTCGTGCAGCGTTGGAAGAACAGAATCTATAAAGTTCAGTCACCCTATTAAACTACAAAGGAGCGTCTCCCATGATTGATTTAATAATGAAAGACATCTTAGGTACACCTGCGATCCTTGTTGGTTTATTTGCTCTGATCGGACTCCTGGTACAGCGCAAAAATACAGGGGATGTTGTTTCTGGAACGCTTAAAACGGTAATGGGCTTTGTCATCCTCGGGGCTGGTGCGAATGTTCTCGTACAGTCCCTGGGCCAATTCAGCAGTATGTTCAATGAAGCCTTTGCTGTAGATGGAGTTATCCCAAATAATGAGGCCATTGTTGCCCTTGCTCAGGAAAGCTTTGGGACAGAAACAGCGATGATCATGTTATTCGGAATGGTCGTCAATATTATTCTTGCAAGAATCAGCCCTTTTAAGTATATCTTTCTAACCGGCCACCATACGATGTTCATGGCCTGCCTGATTTCTGTCATTTTATCCACGGGTGGTTTCTCAGGCATCTCCCTGATTATCCTGGGTTCTATTATCCTTGGAGGATTAATGGTCCTTTTCCCTGCCATGCTTCAGCCTTTCACAAGAAAAGTCACCGGTTCCGATGATTTCGCCATCGGCCACTTCGGCTCCATCGGTTACCTGGTCGCTTCTTTCGTAGGGAAACGCGTTGGTAAAGGGTCAAAATCAACAGAAGAAATTAAGGTACCAAAATCACTCGGTTTTCTGAGAGACACCTCCGTTTCCGTGTCGCTAACAATGATCATTCTGTTCTTCGTTGTTGCAGGTGCAGCTGGACCTGCGTTTGTTGAAGGTGAATTGAGTGCCGGCCAGAACTTTTTAGTCTTCGCATTCATGCAGGGACTTACGTTCGCAGCTGGGGTTTATATTATTTTAGCCGGGGTTCGCATGCTCCTTGGTGAAATCGTTCCTGCTTTCAAAGGGATTGCGGATAAAGTTGTCCCTAATGCTAAACCCGCTCTTGATGCTCCAGCCATCTTTCCTTTCGCAGGGAACGCCGTCATTATCGGATTTTTATCCAGCTTCATTGCCGGACTTGTAAGCATGTTATTCTTACCTTTACTCGGTTTGAAAGTCATCGTTCCAGGATTGGTCCCCCACTTCTTCACTGGGGCCGCTGCCGGAGTCTTCGGTAATGCTACCGGTGGTCGAAGAGGAGCAGTAATCGGTTCGATGGCCAATGGTGTCATGATCAGCTTCCTACCGGCTCTATTGCTACCGGTACTAGGATCTTTAGGCTTCCAAGGAACAACCTTTGGAGATGCTGACTTTAGTGTAGTTGGAGTCGTCTTAGGGAACATCATCAATCTTATTGATTCCAATATTGCTATTTTTGCAGTCATCATTCTTCTCCTGGCCATTCCTTTCTTATGGGGCCTCAGGTCAAAAACAAGCGAGAAAAACTCTAATACAAATGTGGCTTAAACACAACGAAACACTCCCTGCCGAAGCAGGGAGTGTTTTTTTCATCCACACCTTATTCCTACCCATAAACTATGATAGAGTTTGGCCGGAGGGTTTAAAAATGAAAGACTACTTTATATATCTTGGGTGTACGGTGTTTCTCAGTTCAATCATCAGCTGGAGTCTATTCCATTTAGTAGGGGCCGGGGCTTTTGTCATACCTGTCATCGCTCTTTTAATCTTTATCTCTTATCAATTGAATCGATTGGAAGGTAAATGGGAGCAAGAGTAATTAATCATCCGCCTATTAAAAGCAGAAACATCCTAAGGTCAGAACATTTATTGATAAACACTTAATCGGAGACCACAAAAAAAGGAGACACCATGAGGTGCCTCCTTTTTCTTCATTATTTAATAGGCAGGAATAGACGGTAACTCGTTTCAGCACCTGTATAGGGTTTGTATTCTTCAAAACCGAATCCTTCCACCTCCTGATAACCTTCATCCTTTATCCACTTATGCAAATAAGCGTACGGATTGAAGTCATGAACGGAAGGGTCATATTCAAGCATGGCATACGTATGAGCAGGGATGGTCTTTGTAATCATGTTTGGCGGAATTTTCTCGAAGCTATCGACCTCTACAGCAGCAATCCAATAAAAAGCATCAGTCATCTCATTCCAATTTGGCGGATCAACGAACATTCCGATGGAACGTGGTGCGTTGACTCTGTTTCTAACTTTCGGCAGATTGGTCGTATGGAACTGCTCCATCAACCTCGGAATTTTAATTTCCCGTTCATCCATCATAGTTTGACAAGAGACGCCGACGACCTTGATATTGGACCTGCGAACAACCTGGGGTTCCACAGCGGTTGTCAATTGCTTACTCATTGCATGGCCACTCCTTTTGGTTTTGAATATTCTCCCTAACTACTTCCACATCGATCCTAGATTTCCTTGTGAAATTTGTGTGTTCGATGAAATTCGTAGCCTTTCGACCTTCTTTTTGCATGATTTTATTTATGAGGTCCTTTTCCTATATCCTATTGTTGGTTCGGGCTGAATTATGCTCATAAATTCACTTCCAACCGACGACCGCTTGTAATATGGCTTTTTGGACATGCATACGATTTTCAGCCTGCTGAAAGACCGCCGATTGATTCCCGTCAATGACACCTGCTGTAACTTCTTCCCCTCGATGGGCAGGAAGGCAATGCAAAAAGGAGACATCCGATTTAGCTTTGCTTATTAATGCTTCATTTACTTGGTAGTCTTTGAAATCAAGCAAGCGTTTTTCACTCTCCTCTTCCTGCCCCATACTTGTCCACACATCTGTGTAAATGACGTCCGCTTGCTCCACGGCCTTTACTGGATTCTCTTCCAGTACAACCGATCCGCCATACCGCTTCGCCAGCGCTTGTGATTTCTCGGTAATCAGAGGGTCGGGTTGATAGCCGTCCGGTGCAGATACGACCATATCCATCCCCATCATCGCGGCTAATATCATCAGCGAATGAGCGACATTGTTTCCGTCACCGATATAGACGACCTTCACCCCACACAAGCGCCCCTTCAACTCTAAAATGGTGAAGATATCCGCCAAAGCCTGACACGGGTGGTAAATATCACATAATCCATTGATCACAGGCACAGAGGCGTATTCAGCAAGCTCCTTCAACTTCCCATGCGATGTGGTTCTGAACATGATTGCATCAACGTATCCGGAAAGTACCTGAGCCGTATCAGCAATGGTTTCACCGCGGCCGATCTGGATATCTCTCGTGTTTAAATATAGGGCATGGCCGCCCATTTGGACCATACCAACCTCAAAAGAAACGCGGGTTCTTGTAGAAGATTTTTCAAAAATCATCGCCAGGTTTTTGCCTTTTAATGATTGAGAATAAGGATTTTCTTTTAAATGTTGCGCCTGCGCTAATAATTGAGAAACCTCGGCCTGATTATAATCAAGCCAAGTCAAGACGTCCTTTCCATGCATTGAACCATCTGTTGCGTACATTTGTTCCATCAAATTCATTACGATTGCACTCCTTCACGTTTATTACCCGGCAGAGGGGCAGGGTTGAAATCTTCACAGGATAACGATGCCATATAGGCGTTGAACGTTGCTTTCTCACTGAATACAGTCAATCCATTCTTAACCGCCTGTATTCTGCGTTCACTCGCTTGAGGACTGGAGTCCTCATTGACATAAATGGAAGCTTCCTCTACTTTGAGCCACTCCTTAAAATCCTTAGCTGAAAAAGTAGAATCCCCTTCGACAAAACAAGAATTACTCACCTCATGCGCATTCGGTAAATGGGAGAAAACTTTACGCAGGGCTTCCTCTGTTGTTCTTCCAAGGCACATTCCCTCCCCCGTCGATTTCATATTCGGGCCAAGCTTATGATCAACTTCCGTCAACGCATAGGAAGAAAATACAGGATACTTCACGGCCGTTTGGTCAAACTCAGGTTTTGGAATGGACAGTAAATCGACTTCATCTGAGGCCAATATACGAACGGCTAAATCCACAAGGGGAATGTCTGCCACTTTACTCACAATCGGCACTGTACGACTAGCTCTTGGGTTCACTTCCAGCACATACACGTTTTCTCCGCTCAGTAAAAACTGGATATTCATGATCCCTTTATAGCTAAAGTGACGTACGATTCTCCGACCATAAAATTCAATGGTCTCTTTGACTTCACTTCCAAGATTCGAAGGAAAAAGCGCCATACTGTCCCCGGAATGAACGCCTCCCGGTTCTATATGTTCAATAATGTCAGGAAGGTAGAGATTTTCTCCATCCGCCACAAGGTCCACCTCTACCTCCTTCCCTTCCATAAAAGTATCCAGAACAATCGGGTAGTGATGATCATCTGCTTCCTGAAGCGACTGCTTCAACTCGTTCATATTTTTGACAATAACCATACCTTGGCCGCCAATGACATACGACGGACGACAAAGAATGGGAAATGAATAATGTTCCGCCGCTTTTAGTGCTTCATTTTTGGTATGGCAAGTGGTCCCTGACACATAAGGAATGTCCAAATCATTTAAAGCCGCATAGAATTTATCTCTGTCCTCCAGCGCATCCAGAACATCCGTACCGACTCCTGCAAGCGGCACCCCTTCTGCCTCTAGCTCAGCAGCTAAATTGATGGCTGTCTGCCCGCCAAATGATGTGAATACAAGGTCAATGTCTTCGTGATCAACGATGGATGTTATGATTTCTTTTTGAATCGGTTCGAAGTAGAGACGGTCCGCTGTTTCATAGTCCGTACTCACCGTTTCCGGATTGTTGTTCACCATGATCGTCGTCCACCCTTGTTTTTGGAGACTTTGGATGGCTTTCACCGCACTATAATCAAATTCAACACCCTGTCCGATTCGTATCGGGCCGGATCCGAGGATCAACGCTTTCTTCTTCCCTGGCAGGGGAGAAATTTCATTCACACCTGCAAATGTGCTGTACACATAGTTCGTGGCCGCTTCGAATTCCGCTGCACATGTATCGACGAGCTTGAATTGACGAAGAATCCCAAGATCCTCTCTTCTGTTTTGTATTTCTTTTTCAGATACACCAACAAGATGAGCAATCTCCTGATCTGAAAATCCACAGACTTTGACTTTTCTCAAAAGCACTTCATCCAAAGGCTCTGTTTGCAAACACTTCTCTAACTCCACAAGGTTTTTCAGCACCTGTAAAAAGAAACGGTCAATCTTTGTATTACCGTGAATCACTTCAAGACTTTCTCCTTCTCTTAAAAGGTGGAGAATAGCGAAATAACGCAAGTCTGTTGGTTTCTCCAGGTGATCCCATGGATTCTGAATGTCAGGAATTTTTGTATCCAGGGAATGCACAGCTTTTTGAAAAGCCCCTTCCAACGTTCGATCGATAGCCATGACTTCCCCTGTTGCCCGCATCTTCGTCCCAAGCTTTCGATCGGCTTCTGAAAACTTATCGAACGGCCAGCGCGGGAATTTAACAACGACATAATCAAGCGCCGGTTCGAAGCTTGCGTACGTATATCCAGTAAGGGGATTTTCAAGCTGATCGAGCGTATAGCCGAGAGCCACCTTGGTCGCCATTTTTGCAATCGGATACCCCGTGGCTTTCGAAGCCAGGGCTGATGAACGACTGACGCGCGGATTAATCTCAATCACATAGTATTGGCGGCTATCTGTATCAAGCGCGAATTGAACATTACACCCTCCGATGACATCGAGTTCAGATACAATTTTGAACGCTGCTGTCCGAAGCATTTGGTAATCGTTATCCGACAGTGTCTGGGAAGGGGCCACGACAATCGAGTCTCCGGTATGCACCCCTACAGGATCGAAATTTTCCATATTACAAACAGAAATGCATGTTCCGTTGTGATCCCGCATGATTTCATACTCAATTTCCTTGAAACCTGCGATACTCTTTTCTACGATGACCTGGTGGATCGGACTCGCTTTCAGTCCTGTCGCAATCAGTTCTTCCAGTTCCTCTGGTCTGTGAACGATTCCACCCCCGCGTCCTCCAAGCGTATAAGCAGGTCGACTGATGATCGGATACCCGACTTTTTCAGCAAAAGCTTCTGCCTGCTCGATCGTGGTAATCACTTCACTTTCAGGGACTGGTTGGGATAATTCATGCATCAACCCGCGGAACAATTCTCTGTCCTCCCCTTTTTGAATGGAATGCACACTGGTCCCCAATAACTCCAGGCCATACTCCTGCAAGACGCCTTCTCTTTCCAGTTCAACAGCTAGATTAAGAGCAGTCTGTCCCCCGAGCCCGGCAAGGAGTGCATCCGGGTTTTCCAAATCTATGATTTTTGTTAAGCTTTCTACCGTCAATGGCTCACAATACACGACATCCGCGACGTCATGGTCGGTCATGATGGTTGCCGGATTGTTATTGACGAGTACCACCTCACACCCTTCTTCTTTCAGCGCGAGACAACCTTGCGTCCCTGAGTAATCAAATTCTGCTGCCTGCCCAATCATGATCGGACCTGATCCGATGACTAATACTTTACGAGACATGTGTCTTCACTCCTTTGTTCTTCACCAGTGTAAGAAAATGATCAAACAACCATTCCGCATCTTTCGGCCCGGGATGGGCTTCAGGATGGAATTGAGCGGACATGATCAGTTTCGAGTCATGCATCAAACCTTCAATGGAACCGTCATTCACGTTGTAAAACCTTGTTACGAGCGGCGTTCCATTCAAGCTGTCTTCTTTGACCACATAGTTATGATTTTGCGAGGACAGAAATACTTTCCCTGATACCACGTCTTTGACTGGATGGTTGGCACCGCGATGACCAAATGTCAACTTCGTCGTATCTCCTCCAAAAGCAAGAGCAATGACCTGATGTCCCATACAGATTCCAAAAGACGGGAACTTTTCTAAAGCCTTTTTCAAAAGGGGTAAAACGTCCACGGTATCCTTCGGGTCCCCCGGACCATTCGATAGGACGATAGCATCCGGTTGAAGCGTATCCAGCATTTCAATTTTTGAAAAAGGAAGAACTGAAACCTGAACCCCTCTTTCCAGAAGGGCGTTCAAAATCGATTTCTTCCAACCGAAGTCGATGAGCGCCACATGAACGTCCCCTCCTCCAAACGTATGAATTTCATGCCCACTCACCTGTTGAATCTGATGGGTCTCCGTCGGTTTGAATCGATAATTGGGCTCGAGAGAAAGGGCGGCTTGCTGGGTTCCTTCTACGCGAATAGCCTTGGTCACTTCTCTTGTATCTGCATCTGTCATGTATGGAATATTTTGTTCGTCCAGATAAGTTCCTAATGACTTCTTTGTCTGAAAATGTGATGGAGTTTCCGCACATTGGTACATGACCACACCACTTACTTGAATCTCTTGGCTTTCTCCATCCTCCTCGTTAATCCCGTAATTTCCTATCAATGGATAAGTAAATACAACAATCTGCCCTTTATAAGAAGGATCGGTCAGCACTTCCTGGTATCCTGTCATGCCGGTAAAAAAAACGATCTCCCCCTGGACGCTTTGGTCAAAGGAAGGTGATGCCTTCCCTTCAAATGTTGTTCCGTCTTGTAAACATAAGTATCCTTTCATTCCATCACCCCATAAAATGAATATTTATTATATATTACGTATTTTTATACATTAAACTTTTGAGAAAGACGGTGCTGTACACAACTGTGAACGTCACCGCCTATACATTTTTTATGCTTTTTGCAAACTGTTTTCATGCTGTTGGATGGCTTCGGTAATTAAAGCGACCGCCTGGTCCATCTCCTCATATTCCACGGTTAATGGAGGGAGAAGCCTCAAAACATTCGGACCAGCTACCACAGCCAGAAGTCCTTTTTCCCTTAATGAGTGAACGATTTGAATTGCTTCACCGGATATGGAAATCCCCAACATCAAACCTTTTCCACGTACTTCTTTCACACTTTTAAAGCGGGCCAATGAATCTTCAAGCTTATCTTTGAATGCGGTCCCTTTCTCCGTAACAGAAGCGAGGAAATCAGGAACAAAGATTTTTTCAAGGGTCGCTTTCACTGCCACTGAAGCTAACGGATTCCCACCGAACGTAGAACCGTGAGATCCAGCTGTGAAGGAATCTTTTAATTCAGCCTTCCCTATCATAGCCCCGACAGGAAATCCGCTGCCCAATCCTTTGGCAGCTGTCACGATATCAGGATCCAGTCCATGGTGTTGATAGGCGAAAGCTTTTCCTGTACGCCCGATTCCGGTTTGAACTTCATCGATAATCAAAAGGGCACCTAATTCCCGGCATTTATCTTCCACCGTCTTCAGGAATTCTCTGGTTCCCGGTACGACTCCACCTTCTCCCTGAATGACTTCGACCATAATCGCAGCCACATGACCGTCATGAACTTCCTCTATACTTTTCACATCGTTATAAGGGAAGTATTCAAACGTCGGAAGCAGGGAACCGAATCCATCATGAATCTTTTCCTGACCTGTTGCACTCATCGTAGCAAAGGTCCGTCCATGGAAAGACTGCTTGAATGTAATGATTTTCTCTCTTCCTGTATGTTTACGGGCAAGTTTGATTGCCGCTTCATTCGCTTCTGCCCCGCTGTTACAGAAAAAAGCATACGGTAGTCCAGAGGCTTCACACAACAATTCCGCTGCCTCTTCCTGGACAGGAATTTGGTACAGGTTGGATACATGCCATACTTGATTCAACTGTTCTTCCAGCGCTTTCTGAACTTCTGGAGGGCGATGACCGAGATTACATACAGCAATCCCTGATACAAAGTCCAAATAATCTTTCCCTTGATCGTCGGTCACTGTCGTTCCCTTTCCAGATACAATCGTTAAAGGAAAGCGGTTATACGTAGGAAATAAGCTCACTATACCGTCTCCTTTCTTTTAGCTCTAATGGAGGTACCACTCAATGCATCACCTTCCATCAAGGCTTGGTCTCCACTTACAATCCGCACTTCTTCTAAATGGTCGGATAAAGCTTCCGTTGCAGAATGAACTTTCGGGATCATTCCACCATAGATAATTCCCTGATCGATCATCCCATCGATTTCTTCGGGTGTTGTGTATGCCAGGACTTTACCTTCAACAAGTATGCCCGGGACATCCGTAACATAAAGAAGCTTTTCAGCACCGACAGCTGTAGCAATAGCCCCCGCAGCCACATCAGCATTAATATTTACCGTTTGATGATCATCGGTCCTTCCAAAAGGCGCAACCACCGGAAGGTACCCTTCTTCAAGAAGTTTATGGAGCAGCAACGGATTCACATCTCTTACCTCTCCTACAAGACCGAGATTTTCTTTATCCAGGTAATCGGCTTGCAGCAACGCGGCTTCAGACCCTTTCACTCCGACAGCCGAGACTCCCTTCTCCATAAGATGACCTGTAATCCTGCCATTCACAGAACCCCCAAGAACCATTTCTACAACCTCGAGCGTCTCTGGAGTCGTCTTTCGTAATCCATCATAAAATTCACCTTCAATATTCAGCTGCCCCAGTAACTTTGTAATGGCAGGGCCTCCACCGTGCACAATAATGATTTGATAGTGTTCCTGCAGTTTTTGAAAGCTGCCGTAAAAGTCTTCAGTGAGTCGGTCAAGCATACTTCCACCGAGTTTTATGACAATAAGAGGTTTAGGTTCTGTAACTTGCATTGATTTTGACGTAGTCATAAGTCAAGTCACACCCCCACGCCGTGCCTTCCCCATCTCCTTCATAAAGGTGGATGGTCATTTTTACTTTTTCATTGTCCAGGTCTTCGGTTGCTTGCTCTTCAGAAAATGGACACGGTGTGCCGTTACTGAATACAAGTTGATCTTCAATATAGATATCACACTGGTTCGGATCTACTTCTGCATCACTATGGCCGATGGCGCCAACAATCCTTCCCCAGTTGGCATCCAACCCGTAGACAGCTGTCTTCACCAGGCTCGAACCGACCACTTTCTTTCCGATGACTCGTGCTTCTTCATTCGTGCGGGCGCCAGTGACCTCCACTTCAATCAGCTTGGTAGCCCCTTCCCCATCTTTAGCGATTTGTTTGGCAAGATCTTCACAAACAAGTTGAAGAGCGGTTTGAAAAGCTTCCCAATCCGGGTGATCCTCTGTCAGTGGTTCGTGATCTATTTCTCCATTCGCAAGCGTCAGAACCATATCATTCGTTGAAGTCTCTCCATCAACGGTAATCTGATTGAAGGAATTTTCAATAGATGGGCTTAATGCACGTTTCAAATCATCAGGTTCGATGGTGGCATCCGTCGTGATAAAACCAAGCATGGTCGCCATATTCGGGTGAATCATCCCCGACCCTTTTGCTGCTCCACCGATGGTGACAACTTTCCCTTCCACCTGTACCTGGTAACACGCATGCTTTTGACAAGTATCTGTCGTCAGGATCGCTTGCTGAAAATCTTTATACCCTGCTTCTGTGGGTTCTACATTTTCGCAGCCGTGGGCGATTTTTTCCATCGGAAGCTGTTGTCCTATGACGCCCGTAGAGGCTACGGCTACGTATTCATCCGGCATCCCGAACCTTTTTGCAATCATACGGCGCATCTCGTATGCATTAGCCAATCCTTCTTCTCCTGTGCATGCATTAGCGACTGCACTATTGATTACGACACTTTGAATTTTCCCCTGTTCCGCAATGCTTTCCTGCGTCACCTTTAGAGGAGGGGCCTGGAAATGGCTTTGAGTGTACACAGCCGCTGCAGAAGCCGGTCGGTCACTCATGAGAAGAGCGAAGTCCTTTTTTCGGTATCTTAATCCGCTATGAATTCCACCTGCCTTGTATCCTTTTGGCGTAAGAATGGAACCATCCGCTACTTTTTCGATTGTTTGTGTGTTCTTCGCTTGTATCAAACCATCTCTCCCTCTCTTCTTTAAGGATAAACAGGGAGTGGTGCAAGCCCTGTTCTCTCTTCATATTGGAATACTAGATTCATATTTTGGACCGCCTGACTGGCCGCCCCCTTCATTAAATTATCAATGACACTTACAATGGTGACCCGCTTAGTCCGGGCATCGATGGTAAGGCCGATGTCACAGTAATTAGAGCCGTACACATCTTTCGTGCAGGGAAACCCACCCGATTCCCTGATCCTGACGAAAGGCTGCGCCTCATAGTAGCTCTTAAACTTCTGCCGCAAATCTTCTTCACTCATCTCTTCTTTTAGCTGAAGATAAATGGTAGCCATGATTCCTCTCGTCATCGGAACAAGATGAGTGGAAAAGGTGACAGCCTCCATTTGATCGTCCCAAATGGACAATTGCTGTTCAATTTCCGGAATGTGCTGATGCTGATTCACTTTATAGATTTGAAAATTTTCCTGGGCATGAGCAAAATGGGTGATGGGATTTGGGTTTTTCCCTGCTCCTGAGACTCCTGACTTGGCGTCGATGACGATGGAGTCCGGCTTGGCCAATCCCTCTTTGATTACTGGTCCCAAACCAAGTAATGTGGCGGTTGGATAGCACCCAGGATTGGCTATAAGATCTGCTTTTTGTATTCGCTCTAGATTCCACTCGGGAAGACCATAGACGGCTTTCTCCAACGTTTCCTCAGGAGCTGCTTCTTTTTTATACCACCGCTCATAAGATGCGGGCTCATTAATCCTTAAATCTCCAGAAAGGTCTATAACTTTGGCATGCCCGCCCTGCAGTTGAGGTGTCAATTTACTTGAAACCCCAGACGGCGTCGCTAGGAAAACGACGTCCAAGTCCTCCCTCATCTTCTCTGGCACTAAATCTTGTAACACATAGGATTCTGATCCTTGAAACTGAGGGTAAATGTCGTCAAATTTCTCCCCAGCCTGGGAAGATGAATATAAGGTTATCGTTTCTACCTGTGGATGATTTGTTAATAAGCGGAGCAATTCAATCCCGCCGTACCCGGTCGCGCCTACGATCCCTGCTTTCACTCTGAATCCACCTCTATGTATAATTATTATTTCTTCTGTATATTTACAATATTATTAACCCTTAGCGACCATATGTCAATAGATTACCATCACAATTTGTTAGTTTTACAGATTCTTAATGGTAACACTGAATAATCTCAATAATTCCTACTGAGAACGGATTGATTATCTTCTAAAAGGCCGATCGTTTATACACATGTGGATAAGTGGTGATCCCTTCTCATAAGTTCTTCTCTTATTCACATATGCACAATTTTATACACATTATCAACAGTATCCCTTCCTCTATCCCCACCCAAAAGTTATCTATACATAAAGACTCCCTTTTGAGTTGTTTGATAGGTGGATAGGCCTACCAGGAAACAGTCCGCTTCTTACGGGGAGAGCATTTTTCACATCTATGGAACAACGGTTGGGAAGATGCGGGACTCCCGCCAGAGAAGAACATAGGCTTGGCGGCTTTCCCACAGGAAAGTGTTCAAATGCAAAAGACCCCGAAAACATTCGAAATAGAGTCTTAAGCCATCCTGCCATTCTATTTAATAAACCATGAAAAAACACCCCGGCCGTCAGCGGCTGGGGTGTGGATGATTAAACGTCGAAGGACTGGAATATGCTTTTTTCGTTCATTGAGAAAACTTCGCGTCCCACGAGGTGGTTGATGATCACTTTATTCCGATGGATCGACAGCCCAAGGTTGGTGGAACCGACACCATGGGTATGGGAAATCCCACTATGCACATAGATTTCATTCGCTGTCTCTTCGGTTGTGACAAGCCGATAATCTGCAGTCACCTTGTACCTACCTTCTTCATCCCATTCAAGAAAATCTTCCAAGTGGTGGACAAAGTCTGGAACAAAAGGCTTGTAACCAGTGGCTGCAATGACAAGGTCCGTTTCGTGAGTGAACGTTTCCTTTTTCTGATAATGGTAACATTCGAGCTCATAACCACCCGCTGCTTTTGGACGGACATCCTTCACTTCACTAAGTACCTGCAGTCCCACATTCAGGTCTTCCTGCCCGACTGAATATTCATAAAGAAGGTTATAGATATCATTGATTGTATGATTGCTGATACCTTTATAATACAGTCCTTGATTAGCAAAGATCTCATCTTTCTGGTTTTGCGGAAGTTGATAGAAATATTTCACGTAATCCGGTGAAAAGTGCTCAAGGCTAAGCTTGGATTCTTCCATTGATTCAAAACTCGCAGACCGTGTAATCCAATCGAGTCGATAGCCGCAATCACGCTGCTCTTTCAAAAGTTCGCGGAAAGTCTCAGCAGCACTTTGGCCGGAGCCTACAACGGTAATCGAGTCCGCTTTACGGCAGCGGTCCTGATTCGGAAGGAAGTCTGCTGTATGGAAAACGTCCTCTGAAGAGGCATCTTGGAAAGATCGTGGCATGACAGGTACGCTGCCTGTTCCCATGACTAAATTCCTCGTGTGATAAACCTCCTTCTCCCCGCTTTCCTCCTTCGTCACTTCAACTTTGAAAAGTTCTTCATTATCCTTGTAATGCTTTATATTCGTAACCTTTCTCCCGAATCTGCAGCTGTCCAGCTGATGGGCGGCCCACTGGCAGTAATCATTGTATTCTCTTCTCGGGATATCCAGCCGCTGCAAAAAGTAAAATTGATACATGCGCTCATTTTTACTGATGTAGTTCAAGAAACTATATTTGTTCGTAGGGTCTGCCATTGTTACTAAATCAGCGATAAAAGGGACTTGCATCTTTGTCCCTTCGATCAACATTCCCGGGTGCCAGTCGAAAGCCTCCTTCTGCTCAAAAAACAGGGATTCAACTTCGTCTATTTCATCCAGCAAAGCAGCCAGACTTAAATTGAAAGGTCCCACACCTACTCCGATCAAATCGTAAATCTTTTCTCTTTGTTCCATCATCGACGACTCCTTTATGTTACGTTGCTCAAATGTTAGGGAAAGGGTCTCCTCATCCCGCATCAATCACCCTGAGCCTTCCACTCAATAGATCATATCTTTTCAGAAAAATGACCGATTTCTGAAAAAGATGCACTGACCTTATGTTATCATAACCACATCGTTACGATAATAGCCGAACACGAAGAGGAGGATCTTATGACCCCTATTCATTTAGTGGAATCGAACAACCGCCGCCGTTTCATGGCAGACCTTCTGTTAGCCGATGAATCTGAAAGCATAATCGAAAGCTATATCGATGATGGTGTGTTCTATACCATTGATCTCGATGGTGTACATATAGGTGTCTGTTTGTTCGTATTTCCTGAAGCGTACACGGTAGAAATTAAAAACATCGCCATACAGGAAGCCTTCCAAGGAAAAGGATTTGGGAAAAAAGTGATCCAGGCGTCCTGTACGCTTTTTCAAGAGAAAGGATACAAAGAAATGCGCGTCGGAACTTCTAATTCCAGTATTGAAAATTTAGCCTTCTACCAGAAAGCCGGTTTCCGGTTCCACGAAATTCATCGTGACTTCTTCTTACAATACTCTGATCCTTTTTATGAAAATGGGATAAGAGGGATGGACATGATCTATTTCCGCAAACCTTTAAACCCATGATATAAAAGCCTCCATCTCCTACCACCAAGGTTATCCGCCATACTTTTCAGAATATTTTAAAAATAGTGTTGCCATATGTCTATACATCCCCTATAATTTAACCATGTTTTGAAAACGTTTTCAAAAGAGTCACTCCATGAATTCAAGAATGACCGCACTTCCCCCCTCTTTTTTGAAATCGGTTTCAAAGATAACTAGGATAAAGGAGGTTTGATAGTGGTAACCATTGATGATGTAGCCAAGCTCGCTGGTCTTTCTAAATCTACCGTATCCAGAGTGATCAACCATTACCCCCATGTTTCTCCAACCAAGAAAGAAAAAGTCTATCACGCCATGAACACCCTGGGATATGTCCCTAACTCTTCCGCCCGTAGTTTAAGAAATAAAAAGACGAAAATCATCGCTGTCATTGTCCCAAGATTAATGAACCCCTTTTTCGGCCAACTCGTTGAATCCATAGAAGTAGAAGCATCCAAACAAGGCTTTCAGTTATTGATTTGTCAGACGATGTATTCTCCTGAAACGGAAGTCGGACACTTGGAACTGTTGAAGACAAAACAAGTGGACGGCATCATCATGACCTCTTATGAAAATGAGTGGGAGATCATCGCTGATTACTTAAATTACGGACCTTTAATCATGTGCAATGAGTTTGAAGAATCCGCGAAAATCCCGATTATTAAGCTTGATCAGGTGTATGGTGGCTACATCGCGACGAGCCACCTCATTAATCAGGGTCATAAACACATCGCTTACTGCTCCGGCGGTCATAAGAGTATGGTAGCCAATCACCGGAGAAAGGGATTTGATCAAGCTTTAGGTGAGCATGGACTTCCTTATGATGAAGCTTACGGTTTTTATAATGCCTACTCCATTAGAGATGGGATGGATGTATTTAATAAAATACGTAAGATGAAGACTCCTCCGACTGCTGTTTTCACAGGAAGCGATGAGGTTGCTGCAGGAATCATCACATGTGCGAAAGACCATGGATGGAAAGTCCCTCAGGATTTAGCTGTCATCGGTTTCGATAATCAAGTCATATCAAGGATTATGGATCCGAAAATCTCTACAGTCGAACAACCGATTGATCAAATGGCAAGACAAGCCGTCAAAGTCATGGTCGAAAAAATCAACATAAGAGAACAGCCACAAAAAGAGCGTTATGAGTTTCCCCTAAAGTTGATTGTGCGTGAATCGACTACAGGTAAGTCATTGAGTGCTGTGGAATAAAACTTTGTTTACTTACAGGAGGTAATGGAATGAAAGCAAAACATTGGTTATTGTCCATGCTGTTGATTTTGGTGTTGGCATTGGCTGCATGCAGCGGCTCGGACGAAGGGGCATCAGGAACAGAGGATTCTTCAAGTGACGATACCACCACCGAATCAGACAGCAATGAAGATAGCGGTGAAAATAATGAAGATGCAGAGGCTTCAGGTGAAGTGGTTGAAATCGTTTATGCCAGAGGGCAAGATTCAACGGAAGCAACGGAACGTCTTGTCGAAGCTTTTAACGAACAGAACCCAAATATTAACGTGACGTTCCGCGAAATGCCTTCTGATACAGGACAACAGCACGATGCCTATGTGACGATGCTTAACGCGGAAAGTTCCGAGATCGACGTTATGGACCTTGATGTTATATGGCCGGCGGAATTTGCCCAGGCAGGTTACGTTCAGGAACTTGACCGTTTCCTCCAGCAGGAAGGCATTGATACAGACAGCTACAACCAGGGAGCATTATCCGCTGCCAACTTTAACGGAAAACAATGGGCAATGCCTAAATTCATTGATACAGGTATGCTTTTCTACCGCACAGACATCATTGGTGAAGATCAAGTTCCTGGTACGTGGGATGAGCTGATTGAATCCGCTCAAACCAATAACGGTGAAGATGGAACAGAGTTCGGTTACTTGATGCAGGCCAAACAGTATGAAGGTCTTGTATGTAACGCGGTCGAGTTCATCGCTGCGTATGGCGGACAGATTTTGAATGAAAGTGGTGAAGTGGCCATCAACAGCCCTGAAACCATCAAAGGAATTTCCAAATTGGTAGAAGTAGCACAATCGGATTTCGTACCTGGCAACATCAATACATTCACAGAAGTCGAGTCCCATACCGCGTTTATCGAAGGACAATCTCCTTATATTCGTAACTGGCCATACCAGTGGAATTTGGCGAATGATGAGAATGAATCTGAAATCGTTGGTAATGTCGGTGTCGCTCCCCTTCCTGAAGGAGATGCCGGAAGTGCTGCCGCTCTAGGTGGATGGATGACAGCGATCAACAAGTTCTCTGAGCACAAGCAGGAAGCATGGGAATTCGTGAAATTCATGACAGGACCTGAAGGCCAGAAAATCTCTGCCATCCACGGTGGACTGGCTCCTACTCTTCCTGAGCTTTTTGAAGATCAAGAAATCCTGGATGCCAACCCGTTCTTCGCTGAAGAAGGTTTCCAGAATGCATTGGAAGCAGCTGTTTCCCGTCCGGTAGCACCAAACTATCCGGAAGTATCTGAAATTCTTCAGATCAATATTTCTAAAGCAATTGCTGGCGAAATGACACCAGAAGAGGCAGTTCAGACGATGGAAACCGAATTGCAAGGCGTCATGCAGTAGCCTGCCTTTCAGTCTTCAGGGAATCTTCCCTGGAGGCTGAACCTTCTATGAATTAAAGGAGGAACGAAACCGTGGCCAAGAACTTGAATGAGTCTCAAAAGAAAGAGCGAAGGCTTGGGTATTTCCTCATCGCCCCTTCATTAATCCTCATATTAGTGATTGCGATTTGGCCTGTTATCCAATCCTTTTATTTCAGTCTTTTCGATTATCGACTGAATGAGCCCACAAAATCCAGTATTCATTTAGATTATAGCCTTGATTTAGAACGCTACCTGAACCACCAGCCCTTTTTGATCACAGCTCTGGACGACGAAATTGAAGAAGCCTCTGGGAACGTATCCACAGAGCTTACAGAGATTAAATCGAACATAGAAAAATACGATGAAGAACTTTTACAGGATGAAAACATAGCAGAGCGGTACGAAGAGGTGAATGACATTTTATTCAACTTTGAAGTGCCGAGTGATGAATTGAAATTCGTTGAGATTGAGCGGCAGTTCGGGCAGGACTTTGAAGAAACATTCGGTACCGTTAAGGAACGGTTGGGTGAACTTGCCGCAGACGATCAATTACAGAACGCCAACCGGTTAACCGGGTTAGCCGATGGGCTGAACGAGAGCATTGTCAAACCGAATTTCATAGGAGTTTCCCATTACAAACAAAACTTGTCAGACGGACGATTATGGAGATCTCTCGGAAACACCTTTCTGTTCACTACCGTGTCTGTCGGCTTTGAATTAGTGCTCGGAATGGCCATTGCCCTTTTAATCAATAAAGCCTTCTTCGGACGTGGCCTTGTCCGCGCTTCCATATTAATTCCCTGGGCCATTCCTACAGCCGTATCCGCCATGATGTGGAAGTTTTTATATGATGGGCAGAACGGAATCATTGCGAAGTTCTTTTCTGATATCGGAATTGTGGATAGCATGAGTACACTGCTTACTACACAAGCAGGTGCGATGGCTTCTGTCATTCTTACTGATGTTTGGAAAACGACGCCTTATATGGCGCTTTTACTGCTCGCAGGTCTGCAGACGATTCCCTCCTCCCTATATGAAGCTGCATCCATTGACGGTGCAAGCAAATGGAAACAGTTTACGACCATTACCCTCCCTTTGATCAAGTCTGCGATACTCGTCGCTCTGCTTTTCCGGACGCTTGATGCTTTCCGTGTTTTTGACTTGATCTACGTACTTACTGGTGGAGGACCGGCGAACTCGACCGAAGTCATATCGATGCTTGCCTATAAGGTCATGTTCACACAGACGAACTTCGGGGAAGGCTCAGCCCTTGCTGTGATCGTCTTCATCTGTGTAGCGATCATCTCTACCATTTATATTAAATTCCTCGGCTCCGACTTACTTGGTGACGGAGTAAAAAAGTAAAGGAGTGAACGTACAGTGAAAAAACAAGCGGGCGTACGGTTTTATATCTTTTTGGCTGCCTTTGTCTTTATCATCATGTTTCCGTTCCTCTGGATTCTTTTGAGCTCCATCAAACCCTTGTCAGAGCTCTTCGGTCCAGCTGCGTTCAATTGGTTCACAACTGACCCAACCGTTAATAGTTATGTTTCTGTCTTTACGAATCACCCATTCTTGCTTTATTTATGGAACAGTACCGTCGTAGCGACCATTACCACAGTCTATACGGTGTTCGTCGCGGCCTTCGCTGCTTACGCTATTGCCAGATTGCGCTTTCGAGGAAAAGCGGTCATTCTTGGGGTTGTCTTATCTGTATCCATGTTCCCTCAGATCGCGACCATTTCCCCCATCTACATTTTTCTGAAAAACATCGGACTGACGAACAGCTACCTGGGATTGATCATTCCTTACACAACGTTCGCCCTGCCTTTATCGATTTGGCTGCTCGTCACGTTTTTCCGTAAGATTCCGTTCGACCTTGAGGAATCTGCAAAAATGGACGGCGCCTCCATGATGCAGACCTATTTCCGTATCATCCTGCCGCTTGCGGTACCTGGTATTTTCACAACAGCCATTCTTGTATTTATCGCCGCGTGGAATGAATTTCTTTTCGCACTCACTATCAATACCGCGCAAAGCCACAAAACCGTACCCGTTGGCATTGCAATGTTCCAGGGCCAGTACACCATTCCATGGGGAGAGATATCTGCCGCTACCGTCATTGTTACGGTCCCTCTTGTCATCATGGTGTTATTGTTCCAGCGAAGAATTGTATCGGGACTGACTTCCGGTGCTGTAAAAGAATAAACCATAGCAAAAAGACTGCTCTTCTTTTGAGCAGTCTTTTTTTTAAGCCACATTTCTTTTACTCCATATTCCCCCCTACAGTCCCTGCCACTCAAAAAACCCGTTTTGCAAAATGGATGTAGCACTAAAAAAGTTAATATACCTTTCATAAATTTCCAACATATGAACATGCTAATGAAAAACAACGGAGGTGTGAGCTTTTGAAGGGTAACAAAACAAATCATATAACTCCCCCTGATGCTCAGCCTCTTCATTCGTCATTGGATGATAATGTGAACGATCTCCGCACAACACTTGGAAACAGCTCAGACTTTGTGACCCGTCTTTTTTCCATTCATAAGACATCTGCCGCCATTCTTTATATGGATGGTCTCGTAGATAAGAATACCGTGCAAAACTTTATCTTGGAATCTCTTATGCTTGAGATCCCTGCAAAACGTCCTATAACACACCATCTATATGAGTCCATTAAAAAGGCTAACCTTCCCATTGGTGAATTGTCGGAAGTAGATGACAAGCATGAACTATTGAAGAAGTTACTTTCTGGTGACACCATTCTGCTTCTGGATAAAGAAACAAAAGCTTTATCTATAAGTACAAAAGGATGGAGTGACAGGGGGGTTCAGGAGGCAACCTCAGAAAGCGTCATCCGCGGCCCAAAAGAAGCTTTTACTGAAACGATCCGGACCAATACGGCTCTGTTACGACGAAAAATCAAGGACCCTGACCTCAGAGTCGAAGCAAAAACTATCGGAAGGAAAACATGTACGGATGTTGCCATGGTTTATTTAGAAGGTACAGCTGAAAAAGAAGTCATTGAACAAGTGAATGAACGACTGGACCAAATTGATATCGATGCCGTTTTAGAAAGTGGTTATATAGAGGAATTCATTCAGGATGCCCAATATTCCCCGTTTCCTACAGTTTATAATTCAGAAAAACCCGACGCCATTGCCGGGGGGATTTTAGAAGGCAGGGTGGCCATCCTTGTTGATGGTACTCCAAATGTCCTGTTAGTCCCCGCTTTATTTGTGAATTTCATGCAATCAAGTGAGGACTACTACCAGCGGACAGACATCGGAACACTAGTAAGGTTGCTGCGATTATTCTGCTTTTCGGTGGCCTTGTTCATGCCATCACTCTATATCGCTTTTACAACCTTCCACCAGGAAATGATTCCTCCC
The DNA here is from genome assembly GCF_035818575.1 of Halobacillus sp. HZG1. NCBI lineage: Bacteria > Bacillati > Bacillota > Bacilli > Caryophanales > Bacillaceae > Halobacillus > Halobacillus sp. HZG1. The sequence continues at coordinate 7,667 of NZ_JAYLVQ010000038.1, read as the reverse complement.
CCTCTCTTAATCAGTCTTGCTTCTCAAAGGGAAGGGGTACCCTTCCCGGCTTTTGTGGAAGCTTTAATGATGGAGTTGACCTTTGAGGTCCTTCGTGAAGCCGGTATCCGCCTGCCAAAGCCTGTAGGTTCTGCTGTTTCCATTGTCGGAGCCCTCGTGCTCGGTCAATCAGCTGTGCAGGCTGGGCTTGTCTCTCCCGCCATGGTCATCATAGTGGCCATTACGGCGATCAGCAGTTTCGTTTTCCCTGCCTACAATATGGCTATTTCGATTAGAATTCTTCGTTTTCCATTAATGATCCTTGCGGCCACCTTCGGACTGTTCGGTATCATTTTAGGTATGATTGCCATGGTATTTCATTTATGCAGTTTGAAGTCGTTCGGGAAGCCTTATATGGCACCTCTCGCCCCTATGATCCCGAGAGACCAAAAAGATGTATTGATCCGTTTACCACACTGGGGTTTGTTATCGCGGCCAAGCTTATTCACGAAAAACAACCAGAAGCGTGTCGATTCTAAATCAAAGGAGAGATAAAGGCGGTGTATAGAAATATATATGTCAAAGCGACCTTCGTGGCTATCAGTCTCCTTCTTCTTTCTGGTTGTTGGAATAGCAAAGAATTAGATGACCTTGGTATTGTCGTAGCTGTTGGATTGGACAAAACAGAGGATGATCAATTTCTATTGATCACTCAAGTTATCAATCCTTCCGAAATTGCGACAGATGCACCAACAACAAGACCTCCTGTTTCCATTTACGAATCAACAGGAGATTCTGTCTTCGAGGCTTTTCGAAATATGACCCAAAAGTCTCCGAGGAAGATGTACCTTTCCCAATTACGGCTTCTTGTAATCGGCAATAAATTAGCTGAGGAAGGTATCCTCCCCTCTCTAGACATTTTCTATAGAGACCATGAATTCCGCACCGCTTTTTTTGTAACGATCGCCAAGGATACTGGAGTGAAAGAACTCCTGAAAGTCCTTACTCCTTATGAAAAAATCCCTGCTAATAAACTGATGCACACCATGGAAGCTGTGGAGAGCAGTCAGGGAAGTTCCAAAGGAATCGTCATTGACGAATTGATCTCCCAAATTCTTAGCAAAGGGCAAAGCCCTGTCCTGCCGGGGCTTCTAATCAAGGGAGACGCTGACACCGGTACGTCAATCGAAAACATTGAAAAAATCGATGCCCCTACACAACTAAGAGTTGATAACCTGGCCGTTATGGAAAAAGATCGTCTAATCGGCTGGTTAACACCGGAAGAAAGTAAAGGCCTTAACTATATTACAGGTGATATGAAAAGTACGACTGTTTCTTACCCTTGTAATGATAAAGGACTTGTAAGTGTGGAAGTGCTACGGACAGACAGCGGTTTAAAAGCGAACTTTAAAGGCGGAGAGCCTTCTGTATTGATCGAATTAGAATTAGAGGGCAACGTAACCGAATTAGACTGCCCCATCGACCTTACCAAAGCTGAATCCATTGAAGACATAAATAAAGAAGTTGAGAAAAAAGTTAAACAAAATATGGAAGCTTCCATCAGAGCAGCCCAGGAAAACTTCGGAAGTGATATTTTCGGTTTCGGTAACCTCATGCACCGAAAAAACCCTGAATATTGGAAGACTGTGGAGAACACGTGGAATAGCGAGTTCAAAGAATTAAAGGTAGACATTCAAATCAAAGCACAAATTAGAAGAAAAGGGAATACAACTCAACCCATTACAAAAGAAGAATAGGCGTGATTCACATGTGGTCTATGACTGCCATAATTGTTATAGCAATCGGAATATTCATGTTTGAATTTCCCAAGTTGTACAAGAAAAACAGAAAAAAAGATGCTTGGTTCTTTGCGATATTCCTCCTTTTCTTCACGTCCTTTAGTGTTTTGGAAAGCCTGAATGTTGAGATCCCTAATCCGCTAGACCTTATTCAAAGGTTCTATATAATGATTGGATTCTAATTGATAAGAGGTGTAAAAATGGATAATCAGAAGATCAGCCCCCGGCAGTTTATGTTTCTCGTCATTTTATTTTCCGTGGGAAGCTCTATTCTGATCGTACCCACCCCGCTCACGGCCAATGCGAAACAGGATGCCTGGCTATCCATTATCATATCAATCGCTGCTGGCTTGCTCCTTGTAATGCTATACAACCATATGGCAACCCTTATGAAAGGACAAACGTTCGTACAGGCCACCATTGCTGTATACGGAAAATGGTTTGGGAGAATTCTGCTTGTTCTCTACCTCTCTTTCCTTTATATTCTGGCCTCCCTGGTGTTAAGGAACATCGGCGACTTCATGACCACCCAAATCATTCCAGAAACCCCTTTGCAATTCACCCATATCCTTTTTCTAATTGTAGTCATATGGGGGGCTTATCTAGGGATTGAAACCATCGGACGATCTTCAGAAATGTTTATGCCATGGGTGGTCCTCCTGGTGTTCTTTTTTACGATCACCTTATCTCCCCAGATAAAAATGGAAAACCTGCAGCCTGTTCTAAGCAATGGAATCCTTCCTGTACTGAACACTTCGACTTTCGTGATCGGTACACCGCTATTAGAGATGGTCACTTTTCTGATGATCATCCCTTATGTCAAAGACGGTAAAACTAAGGAAAAAGCCTGGCTGTTAGGGACTTTTCTTGGCGGGGCTATCTTAACGTTAATCACCTTACTATGCATCTTGATTTTAGGGAGCGATTTAACAGCATTGAACACCTATCCCAGCTACAAATTAGCTCAAAAAATCAATATCGCCGGTTTTTTAGAAGGACTGGAAATTATGGTAGCCATCATTTGGATGATTACAATCTTCTTCAAGATGGTCATCCTTTATTATTCAACCACTGTAGGAATTGCTCAATTTCTAACTATGGAAGACCACCGTCCTTTGTTGCTTCCCTTAGGCATGGGAATGGTTGTATTATCCATCATCGCCTACCCGGATGTTGCATATTTTGAGACCTTTATCAATGAAACATGGTTCCCCTATGCCATGACGCACGGCTTGATCATTCCTTTAATGGTTTGGGCAGGATTGTTAATCAAGTCCAAGAAACAAACGAAACCCCAACATGATCGTTCGTAAAAAGCATCAAATCGAAAACTCTGTTAAAGGAAGAGCACAAATAAAAAAGCACAGGTATTTTCGCTGTGCTTTTTCGACGATCTTCTTAGCCGATTCAGTTCAAGGCCGCGAAGCCCTAAGCGTAAATTTGTATTCATCACTCTTGAAATAATTTTCACTGTACTCAAAAATCGTTCCATCCACAAAGACACTATACAACTGAATCTTTAAAATCGGCATGGAATCGTTGACCGTAAGTGCTTCTGCAATATCCTTAGAAGGCAGTACCGGGATGACTTCCTGAAAGCTGTCTTTAATCTTCATCCCAACCTCCTCTTCAATATAATCATATTTCGACCCGGTCATAATCCCATAGGAAAGGTTCGGAAACATGGAAACAGGTAAATACGTATCCTCAACGACATAAGGAATATCATCGACAAGTCTCTGACGGCGGACGTAAAACACTTTGTCTCCGTCCGCAAGCTTGAGCATTCGTTTCACATGATCGTCCGCTTCTTTCAATTCAAAGTGCAGGATTTTGTTTACGGGTTCTTTATTTAAACGTCTCATTTCCTCTGTGAAACTCAACAGTTCGAAAATGTTGTGTTCAATCTTCTGCTCTTTCACATAAGTACCGCTCCCCTGTACCTTCTCAAGCAGCCCCTCTTCGACCAGGCCTTTGATGGCCTGTCTCACTGTTACGCGGGAGGCTTCGTATCTTTCTGAAAGATGCATTTCTGTCGGGATTGCTTCCCCTTCTTTCCATATTCCCGATTGGATTTCCTCTTTGATTTGTTGAGCAATTCTACGATACAAAGGCGCAGCCATTTTTATTCCTCCTATAACTAGTGACCTGTGTGATGTGGGAATGTGGCGCCCCAACCCCACATTTCAAACCAGGCCAACACCTATCTCTACCATCATTATAACGAAATGTTGCAAAAAATACGATACAAATGTTGACGCTTTCAATAATATGTATTATATTCATATTAAGTTAAAAATAAAACAAATATAATACCTTTATTGGAGGTCTACAATATGAAAAAACAAAACCTTGTCGTCGTCGGTGGCGGCAGCACCTACACAATCGGGATGATCATGAGTCTTGTTGCAGAAAAAGAACAGTTTCCATTGAAAACGATTACTTTTTACGACACCAATGCAGAACGTCAGGAAAAGATTGCGAAAGCATCAGAAATCATCCTTCGCGAAAAGTACCCTGAACTGGAAAGCTTCCACTACACAACAGATAAAGAAGAAGCACTGACAAATGCTGATTTTGTTTTCGTTCAAATTCGGACAGGCGGTCTTGCGATGCGTGAGCAGGATGAGCAGATTCCTCTAAACCATGGAGCTGTCGGCCAGGAAACGTGCGGACCAGGTGGAATGGCTTATGGACTGCGTTCCATCGGAGACATGATCGACCTTGTCAACGACATTCGTCATTATTCTCCTGATGCTTGGATTCTAAACTACACCAACCCGGCAGCGATTGTCGCAGAAGCCCTTCGACGTGAGTTCCCAGAAGATAAAAAGCTTTTGAACATTTGCGATATGCCAGCAGCAATCATGGTCAGTTACGCAGGAATCCTTGGAAAAGACGTCTTCGACCTTGTCCCAGAATACTTCGGACTTAACCACTTCGGCTGGTTCACGAAAATTTCCGACAAGGACGGAAACGATCACACAGATACAATCAAACGTGCCATTACCGAAGATGGGTTTATTCCTGAAGATGCTGAAATCGCCAACGACCCTTCCTGGATCAAAACGTTCAAACAGGTGGAGCAAATGGTGACAGACTTCCCTGAATACCTGCCGAACACGTACTTGCAATACTATCTCTACCCTTCTCAAATGGTAGAAAAAGAAGACGTGGCCAATACACGTGCCCGTCAAGTCATCAATGGCCGTGAAAAACGTGTCCACACATTGGCAGATCAAATCATTGCAGATGGTACCACAGCTAATGTTGAACTTGAAGTGGACATCCATGGTCGTTACATGATCCGCGTCGCTGCATCCATGGCTTACAACAATGGAGACATTTTCATCGTCATGGTTGAAAACAATGGTACGATCGCCAACCTTCCAGACGATGCAATGGTTGAAGTTCCAGCGATGATTACAAATCGTGGACCGAAGCCATTCGCCGTCGGCAACATTTCCACCTTCTATAAAGGGTTGATCGAAGGGCAGCTGGCATACGAGAAACTGGTCGTTGATGCCTACTATGAAAACAGCTATGAAAAAGCGCTGCAGGCGCTCACGTTGAACCGTACAGTTGTAGACGCACCTCGCGCCCGCAAAATTTTGGATGACATGATTGAGGCTAATCAACAGTACTGGCCTGAATTGCATGCCAACAAACAGCTTGTGACATCAAAATAACCCATAGGAACCCCGGCCATCCCGGGGTCTCCTCTCCATCAAATAAGAAAGCGTTTCCCTATAAAGGAGGATCAGAAGTGAAGAAATACTTTGGAAGCTTACAGAAGTTCGGGAAATCACTGATGGTTCCCGTCGCCTTGCTCCCTGCTGCCGGTATATTGCTGGGATTCGGAGCTGCGTTGACAGGACCACTCGCTGATTCACTCACTTTTCTACAGAATGACATCATTCAACTCATTGGTAACGGAATGTCAGATATCGGAATCAGTATCTTTAATAACCTGGCTGTCATATTCGCTATCGGTGTGGCCATCGGATTAACAGGTGGATCGGGGATTGCCGCCCTGGCAGCCCTGCTCGGTTATATCATTATGAACAAAACGATCTCCTTCGCCTTAGGCATCACCCCTGAAATGGTCAGTGAAAGTGGAGAATATGGCATGGCACTCGGTATTCCCACACTGGAGACAGGTGTCCTTGGCGGAATTGTCGTCGGGCTCTTAGCCGTTTGGATTTATAACAAGTTCCATGAGTTTGACCCTCCAGAAGTACTCGGCTTTTTTGCCGGTGACCGTTCTGTTGGGATTGCCATGGTCTTTTCATCCATTTTCCTTGCTCTTGCTATGATGGTCGTATGGCCACCGATTCAAGGGGGCATCAATGCAGTTGCCAACGTCATTGCCAACGGTGCGACAAACCCTTTATACATCGGACTTTACGGCTTCTTAGAACGTGCATTGATCCCGACAGGCCTGCACCACATCTGGTATGCTCCCTTCCTATGGACATCTCTAGGCGGGACGGCAGAAGTAGCTGGCAGTGCCGTGTCCGGTGACCAGTACATCTTCCTCGCACAGATTGCGGAAGGGGTCGAAGTTACAGCCGGCCGCTTCATGGCAGGTAAATTCCCTGTCATCATGTTCGGACTATTAGGAGCTGCGCTCGCGATGTACCGCCGCGCAGATAAAAAGAATCAGCCTGTCGTGAAAGGGATGCTCATTGCTGCTGCGGGTACTGCCTTTTTGACAGGAATCACAGAGCCGATTGAATTCACATTCTTATTCGTTGCGCCATTGCTGTTCGTCTTTCACGCATTTCTTGCCGGGATTTCATTTGCCGTGATGTACATGCTTGATGTTCACCTCGGCTGGGCAGGCGGTTCTGGATTGATCGACTTCATCCTCGTCAATGCTCTTCCGGGTACCGGAAACTGGTGGATAAACCTTGTCGCAGGTGCCGTATTCTTCGTCATCTATTATTTCTCTTTCTCCTTCGCTATTAAAAAGTGGGACCTCGCTACTCCAGGTCGTGGAGGACAAGAGAACAAGCTTTACACACGTAAAGATTTCAACGAGCAGAAGAAAGGCGGCAAAGGTAATCAAACAAAAGAGACAGCCGCTGCCATCATGGAAGCTCTTGGTGGAGAATCAAACTTGAAGCACGTCGACGCTTGCTTTACAAGATTGCGTGTGGAAGTTTCTGAAGTAGGTGAAATTAATGAAGACCGCTTAAAGGAACTTGGAGCCGCAGGGGTTGTTAAAGTGGACCACAATATCCAGGCTATCTTCGGGGGACGGTCCGACCTTTACAAGAATGAAATCAATAGAATTATAAAAGAGTCGAATGTATCTTAGGTCTTTGTCTTTCATTATTATCCTGTGATTTTATTGGTATAGGAATGACTCAAGCGACCATCGCCAATTTGCATTCACTTCTAAAAAAGGAGTCCCTAACTAGCAGGGACTCCTTTTTCAACCTTACATTTATCCTTTTTCAGATAAGCTCCCGATTGTGGAAGACTCAGTTTCGAGATGTTTGTGTGATTCTAGAGGCTCCGGGAAACGGTTCGCTTTCCATGGGGCGGGCGGTGAGCCTCCTCAGGCTATGCCTTCCGGGGTCTCACCTGTCCCACACGTCCCATAGGATTCTCACCGTTTCCCTCCGCCCTTGACCTTATAAGTGTCTCGAAACCACTTCTAACAGGGGCAGCTTGAATGGTTGAGGGAAGTGGATGATTAAAACACCTGTATTCATAAGGAAGGTTCCAATTCTTCTTCCCTAGGCTGGCATAAAGTGCTTTGTATCAAGCATTTGCCTATGCTAAACGTCAATTGGGCTAGAGTTTATATCATTCACTTCTCATAACCATACAAGTGATTTTTAAGTAGTAGTTTCGAGAACCTTCCTTGGTTAGGGGGCG
>NZ_JAYLVQ010000037.1:0-114596 GCF_035818575.1 Halobacillus sp. HZG1 | reverse complement strand
AGGCGCCTCGATCAGCGGCGTATGGACTGGACTGAGCTGGCGGAGATAAAGGAAACACGGAGAGCGTAGCGATTCGATGTTGACTTATCGTACAGAAGCGAGGGAAGTCTCACTAGCCGCTAGGCGCCGGAACCGGATATCTACGAGGAAAAAAGTGCATGGTGAGACCCCACAGGACGCAGTCCGAGGATGCTCACCGCGCTCCCGCGGAAAGCGAGTTATTCCCCGCAGCCCCCGTCACTCAACAAAAGTCTCGAAACTGAGTCTTCAACTAAAGGGAGCGAGAGTGAGGTTTGGAATATAGCCCGGGAAATGAGATAGGAAAAAGAAAGCATTGGTAAGAGTCAAAACTTCATGTATAATAAACGGCGAGTAAAAAGGAGGCAGAAGATCATGTCGAACAAACAATCCCCGTATTCCCGTTCAGGTCGTTACGAGAAAAAGCGTCGTGGTACGAAGATGTTGACTTGGCTTGTAGGGGCAGGCGGTGTTTTCATGTTGTTACTCATTGGAATAATGGTCTTTGGTGGAGAGGAACAAAAAGGACAAGCTCAGGATAAAGAAAGTCCACAGGTCACAAAGGAAGAACAAGGTTCAAATGAAGATGCTTCGGCAGAAACCGGCAAGAAGAGTGACAAAGAAGATAAAGAAGTAAAAGATACAGAGGAGCAATCAGATAAACAACAGGTTTCCATTGAAGAATTTGAAGAACTGAAACCGATTGAAGACGAAAAAGGATTGAAAATTGAGAAAAGTGATGACCCTAATGTAGAACGCGTGATCACAAAGGGTTGGCCGGTTATCCCTACAGAGATGGAAACGAACGGTGAACATGGGATTACCTACCAACCAGGTACGCAGGACTATGAAGAGTTAAAGCAGGCAATCAGAAGCGCTGTCGGCCTTTCTGAGGACAATATCATCTATTGGGATGTAAGTAACAGAGGTCACCATCAAAAAGCTAAGGCGACAGTCTCTGACAAAAATAAGACCGGATACCTCCGGGTACAAATTGACTGGATCGATGGACAAGGGTATAAACCAGTCAAACTTGAGATTCTAAAAAATAAAAACGGTTGAGAGAGGAAGTTCAGTTATGGCCATTGGAATTATTGGTGCTATGGATGAAGAAGTTGAATTATTAAAAGCAAATATGGAAGTAGCCTCAGAGAAAGAGGTAGCGGGCAGTCATTTTGTTGATGGCCTTTTGCATGGGAAGAAAGTTGTTTTATTAAAGTCGGGCATTGGTAAAGTTAATGCAGCGATGGCAACGACTATTCTTCATGAACAATACGAAATTGATGCCGTCATCAATACTGGATCAGCTGGAGGTTTTGCCAAAAATCTTGAAGTGGGTGACGTGGTCATTTCATCCTTAGTGACACATCATGATGTCGATGTCACAGCTTTTGAATATAAATATGGACAAGTTCCGGGCATGCCCGACATGTATGCCGCAGATGAAAAACTTGTGAAACAAGCGATGACTGCTGTCGAAAAGACAGATGCTAAAGCGGCGAAAGGTATCATTGCCACAGGTGATTCCTTTATGCAGGAGGAATCCAGGGTGAATTTCGTTCGAGGCAAGTTTCCTGAGATGATTGCAGCAGAAATGGAAGCTGCTGCGATTGCCCAGGTTTGTTATAAGTATGGAACACCCTTTGTTGTCATTCGCGCGTTGTCTGATATCGCTGGTAAGGAATCTTCCATTTCATTTGATCAGTTTCTACCGAAAGCTGCAGAAAATGCAGCTGTCATGATTATGGAAATGGTTAAAAACTACGAATGACATTTATTTCCACCGACACTATGATTCTCATATGTTAAGATCTTCATAGTAGGAGGTGGACCGTTTTGGATACTTCCCAAGAATTAAAGAAAAAAGTAATGGATTATAAACGGTTTGTGATGACGTTATTAATCATGAGCACTTATCTCTATATAGGCACATTGATCAGCCTTTATGAATACGGTACAACGACTTATTTGTTTTTATATCCGGTCATTGGTCTGACCCTTTTCACAGCTTTCTTCATGACTTTGAAAATCAGAAAATGGAAAAGACAACTCATAAAGGACTGAATGAAACAGCCACTCCATTCTCATAAGATGGTAGTGGCTGTTTTTTATCCATTCTTCCCTTGTTTGCTCTGCTTATAGAATTCATGAAAAATTTTCATTAATGCTCGCTTTTCGATTCTTGATACATAACTCCTAGAAATACCCAGCTCTTTGGCAATTTCCCGCTGCGTTTTTTCTTCTGTCTGGTTTAGTCCGTAGCGGAAGATAATCACTTCTTTTTCCCGCTCATCCAATACAGTAATGAAATCTTTAATCTTCTCCAATTCCATATGAAGTTGGATTTCCTCCACAATATCCGTAACATCAGCCTGAAGAATATCAAGAAGGTTCAATTCGTTTCCTTCTTTATCATGGCCGATCGGGTCTTGCAGTGAAATATCCTTGCTCATCTTTTTCGTCGACCTGAGGTGCATGAGGATTTCGTTCTCAATGCAACGTGCGGCATAAGTGGCAAGTTTCGTTCCTTTCCCTGTCGAATAACTTTCTATTCCTTTAATTAAACCGATGGTTCCGATAGAAATAAGGTCTTCAAAATCTTCTTTCGTGTTTTCAAACTTTTTCACAATGTGTGCGACAAGTCGTAAATTGTGTTCAATCAGTTTGTTCCTGGCTTCATGACTTCCTTCTGCCATCAATTGGAGTTGTTTAGCTTCTTCTTCTGGAGGCAGGGGATTCGGAAAAGCCTGGTTTTTTACATAAGACATGAAGAAGAGAGACTCTTTGAAAAAATAAAGGATGGAAGCGATGAGACTGCTCATAGGACGCACCTCCTCAAGGATTAGGCGAATGCCTACAACATACTTATGTCCTTGAGATGTCGTCTGTGCTTGTCTGTCGTTAAAAATAATGTTCATAAAGGTAAAAAAATGCCCCCATTGGAATGGAGGCATGTCGTATTATGAATCTGGTGCTTGTCGCTTCTGCTCTTTTTTTAATACTTCAGCGTATTCATCCTTAACACTCTTTTCCCAAAGAGGAACACCAGCCCGGTAGGCAGCTCTTGAAATCATATGTCCCGATACCGGAGCAGTCAACAGGACGAAGAATATTCCGAGAAGCAGCTTACCACTTACGATGTCATGTTCTACGTAGTGAAACAAAAATGCACCGATCATGATTCCGGAAACTCCGAGGGTCGAACTTTTTGTCGCTGCATGAAGTCTTGTGTACACATCAGGAAAACGCAAAATTCCCAGGGAGCCAGAGATAAGGAAAAAGGCACCAATCAATAGAGATAGACATATAGTGATGTCGAAAATTAAATTAATCCATGTCCCGCTCAATGATAACACCCTTTTCTAAGAATTTCGCCAGTGCGACCGTACCGATGAAGAGTAGTATTCCAATCAGTAGGACCACGTCATTAAATCTTGTTGTTACGAGCAGGACGGCGATTAGTCCTGCTAAAGCCATGAGATTTATTCCTATAATATCAAGGGCAACCGCTCTATCCGGGTTCGTCGGTCCAAGGATTGCGCGATATAAAAGAAGAATCACAGAGATTGCTACAGCGACAACTGCAATGATCGCTGATATTTGTATCCATGTTTGCGTCATATTGAGGATGTCTTCCATTTAACGGGTCACCTCCATGATACGCTTCTCGAATGAATTCTTAATTTCACTCACAGATTCCTGAACATCCGGCATATCCATTGCATGAATGAAAATCTTCGTATGATCCTCACTAACTACAACAGATAGGGTTCCGGGAGTCAATGATATCAAGTTGGCGAGAAGAGTGATTTCAAAGTTTGTTTTCACATCAATCGGAAGTGCGAATATCCCTGGCTGCATATCCATTTTTGGCTTATAAACATGCTTGACAATGTCGATGTTGGACAAGAAAAGCTCTCGTATAAACAAGAGAATGAGAAGGAAAAACTTCCACGCCCGTTTCATATAGAATGAATCTGGTACAAAACGCTGCAGGACGAAGAGGAGTATGATTCCTAAGATATAACCGACAAAGAAGGTTGTGAAATTGTATGTTTCACTCAGGAACATCCACATCATAGCGATGATGATGTTCAGTACGATTTGTAAAGGCATCAGCTTCTACTCCTTTAACACAGAATCAATGTAGAGTTCTGGATCCATCATGTATTGAGAGATGGTTTCTATTGTCGGGAAGAACCATTCAGCACCCACACCGAGGAGAATGGAAACCGTAAGCAGCCCGGCAGCAGGAAGAGCCATTCGTTTTCCTTTCTTTTCCCGCTCTGGAACAGGAATGTCCATTTTTTCTCCCCAATATCCTCTGATGAATATTCTGATCATCGAAAATAGGATCAGTAGGCTTGAGATGAGAGCGGTGATGACGATGAAGATTTCCTCTTCACCTAATCCGCCTCGTAATAATAATAGCTTTCCTATGAAACCACTGAAAGGTGGGATTCCAGCCAGTACCAAGGATGCTAGAAACATAAGCCATCCGAGAACGGGATAATGGTGGATCAATCCACCCATTTTACGGAGATCCGATGTCCCGGCTACATAGGCAGTAGCTCCCGCCAGGATAAAGAGTGCTCCTTTGATTACCATATCATGAACAAGGTAATAAATGGTCCCGCTTATCGAAACCTCTGTAAAGATTCCTATTCCCATAAGCATGAAGCCTACGGCTGGGATAATATTGTACGCGACAATCAGCTTAATATTGTTGGTTGAAAGAGCACCAACTACTCCGAAAATCATCGTCAATGCTGCTAAGTAGATGAAAAGGGTGTGCGTCAAAGCAACCTCTTGATTAAATATCAGGGTGAACGTCCTCAAGATCGAATAAACCCCTACCTTAGTTAACAACGCTCCGAATAAAGCGGATACGACCGGATTCGGAGATATATACGGTCGTGGCAGCCAATAATAAAGAGGAAAGACGGCCGCTTTTGTTGCAAATACAAAGAAGAACAAAATAGCAATGGTCGTTAGAATCCCCTGTTGGTCCACTTCCTGAACGCGCTGAGCAGCCTGAGCCATGTTGACTGTTCCCACAACCGAATATAGGAAAGCAATCGTTGTGACGAATAACATGGAAGAAAATAAGTTGATCAGCACATATTTGATGGATTCCCTAAGTTGTGCCTTCCCATTCCCAAGTACAATCAATCCATAGGAAGCCATCAAGAGTACTTCGAAAAATACGAAGAGGTTGAATAAGTCACCCGTTAAAAATGCACCGCTCACTCCTGAGATCAACATGAAGAAAAACGTATAGAAGTAAAAGGATTCTTCTTTTTCTGATAAGGATTGAGGTGCAAAGAAAACACTCGCTACAGCAATAATGTTTGTAGTCAGAACCAAAGTCATTGCAAGTAAATCAGCGACAAGCACAATGCCGAAGGGGGCTTCCCAGCTCCCCATTTCAAGAACAATGTTTCCATTTCCTCTCACTTGCAGGAAGATGATCCCGACCACGAGGAGGTTAATGATTGCAAATGCTTTGGATAAATTCCGAACTAATTTTGTTTTTGTGTGTATGAAAGCTAAGAAGATGCCTGCTAATAAAGGCAGCAGAATAGGCAATACAGCTAAATTACTCATAATCGTTACCCCTTAATTGCTCCATATTATCAGTTCCGTTAATTTTTGCAGCACGATAAGCCAATACAAGTAGCAGGCTTGTCACACCGAAACTTATGACGATTGATGTCAAAATCAAGGCTTGTGGGAGCGGATCCGTGTACTTTTCTACTCCTTCAGTTAGTACAGGCGGTGCCCCTGTTTTCAACTCTCCCATTGTAAGGATGAACAGGTGGGCTCCATGTGAAATGAGTCCTGTACCAATGATGATTCGTAACAATTGCTTTTGAAGGAGGTTGTAGACACCCGTAGTGAAGAGAATGCCGGCTAAAACGGCCATAATAATTTCCATGTATTATTCCTCCTCCTTGTTCTTTCTCAAGCGGATCAATCCGTAAATGGCCATGGCAGCAATTCCAAGTACAACAATTTCAAACAATGTATCCAATCCACGAAAATCAACGAGGATGACGTTTACAATGTTATCTCCGCCGCCGAGTTTGTAAGAATTGTCTGTAAAGTATTCAGAAATTGAATCAAAGAACTTACTGCTGTGAGATGAAATGGCTACCATTGTCATTAATGCGCCGAAACCGACAGAAATAACAAGATTAAGCACCTTCGTACTTGCGGGTTCATCTTTTTTACGTAGCTTTGGTAAATGGTAAAAGACAAGCAAGAACAAAGCGACGGTTACAGTTTCTATGATTAATTGAGTTAGAGCTAGGTCAGGTGCGCGGTATAGGACGAAAAGCATTGATAACCCATAACCTACGACCCCAAGAATGAGGATGGCCGCTATTCGATTATTGGTTAGAGCGGTACCTATGGCTGCAATGACCATTGTCACGGCCACAAGTATTTCTGGAGCCGTAATCTCAGCAACATTCGAAGCATCCACTGTGAATCCACCTGTGATGGCCATGAAGGCGAATGAAATAACAATGATGGCCGCTAGGATTAATCGGACATATCGTCCAAGGGAACCATTCATGTATCCTTTGGTGATGGTTGTAGAATATCGTTCTACACGATCAACGGCGCCGTCATAAACTTTGTTCATACTTAGAACTCCCGGCACAATGTTGTAAACGGGCGACCAGACTTTTCGGGATAGAGCCAGGATACTTCCAAAGACGAGAACAGTAAGGGACATAATGAATGGCGGAATAAATCCATGCCAGAAATATATGTGTTTCTCTTCTAAAGCTGCCCCTTTGACAGCCTCAGCCGCATGGGCAATAAAAGGCTCATTAATCAAACTTGGGAATAAGCCAATAATGACGACACCAGCGACTAGAACCATCGGTGATATAAGCATTCCGATGGGGGCTTCGTGAGGTTTTTTAGGTAGTTCATTCAAATGTGATGGACCACGGAAAGTTCCAAAGAAAAAGTACATGGAATATACAAAGGTAAATATACTTCCTAAAACAGCTAGGTAAGGTACACTGGTTTGCAGTATTCCGGCGATCCCGGTACTAGCTGCTTCCAAGTGCAGCGAAGATTCAAAGAACATCTCTTTACTATAGAACCCGTTTAAGAACGGCAGGGGCACCCCAGCCATTGAGAACGAGGCAAATAATGCAAGCGTGGCTGTCATAGGCATAAACGTCATCAGCCCGCCAAGTTTCCTGATGTCCCTTGTCCCTGCTTCATGGTCAACAATACCGGCTACCATAAATAGACTGCCTTTGAACGTAGCGTGGTTCAAAATATGGAATACAGCGCCGAAGATTGCTGCTTTTGTACCGAAGCCAAGCATAGCCATAATCATTCCAAGCTGACTGATTGTGGAGAAGGCTAAGATTCCTTTCAAGTCAGTTTGTCTTACAGCCATATAAGAACCCCAGCATAATGTTACGATCCCTGCAATTGATACAATGATAAAAAACCATTCATTGGCGGAAAGCATAGGGGAATAGCGGGCAACCAAATAGATGCCTGCTTTTACCATAGTTGCCGAGTGTAAATAAGCACTGACCGGTGTCGGTGCTTCCATAGCATCTGGTAGCCAGATGTGGAATGGAAATTGAGCAGACTTTGTAAAAGCGCCCAGTAGTAATAGAATCAGTATCAATGGGAAATATTCATGGTTAAGAATCAACTGTTGTTGATCTATCATCCCTCGTATACTTGACGTGTTCGTCAACACACTCATAAAGACTAGAGCACCCAAAAGACTCAACCCACCAAAAACCGTAATGAGCATCGATTTTAATGCACCATATCTTGATTCTTTCTTATAGTTCCAAAATCCGATCAATAAGAAAGATGAGAGGGAAGTGAATTCCCAAAAGCTGTAAAGGGCAAATACGTTATCAGATAATACAACTCCCAGCATAGAGCCCATAAATATGAGGAAGTACACATAAAAATGTCCCAGTTGCTCCGATTTATGTAGGTAAAAAACCGAATAGAAGGCAACTAGGGCGCCGATTCCGCTGATTAATAAAACAAAAAGTAAACTCAGTCCATCCAGATGAAAGACCATATTCATATCAAGGGATGGAATCCAGGAGTACTCATGGACGACTGGTTCGAAACCAGTACCTAAAAAGCGGGCAAAATAAATAAAAATCAACACAGGTACAATCGTAACGAAAAATCCTGTGTGAACCTTTTCTTTCCATTTACTTAACATTGGGATAAAAATAGCAATGATAAAGGGCAATAATACAGCCACCAACATGTGGTATGTTCCTCCTTTGACGTAACTTTCTTCTATTTTTTAATTGGATTTTGGATGTTCGTAACCATGTGTTCACTCAATTGTAATCAAAAAAAGGTTCATTATTCAACTGTAGCATACCGGGGATATGCGGCGATAGGCTTTATTTAGTCTGTCCTTATAAATAAGAAGAAAGACATCATTTATCCAAATAAAAAAGTCATAAAAAAAACTCGCCCTCTGCTGGATGGACGAGTATTTCTCGAGTAGAGACTAACAATTTGTCATAAAGTGTAAATCTCAGCCTACATGTGAAATATGCTTTTCAAGAAGATGCTGGATGGATCGCGTGTTTATTTCTCTCCTGATTTGTTCAATGAACTCATCTGAAAGATTGAGTTCTATGGCTTTGTGGTAAGATTGTATTAGTAGGGAATCTGATAATTGCTTCATGCCGCTGTCACACATGTGACAGTCACCTCCCGCTTCATTTGAATCACTGAACGTTCGAATTTTTAATGTATTCTTACCTTATCACGACCCTAATTTCGCCACAATATGGAAGTTATCTACATAAAATTGTAGATAACTTTTTGCAAAAAGAGGTTTAAGTGAGTGATAACAAAGAAGTTACTGTGTGGAATATGTGAATAAACTTATCCACAACCTATTTTTGTCGGGATTTGTCGAACGATTTTTGTTCTTACCGTAAGTCTTTTTGAAACATGCTTCGATTTTGTATATGATGGTGAAGGAGATTTTGCCGTTGTATGAGGAGATGAACTGTATAGATGTTAAAAAACTTTTTACCTGATGAACATGTGCCGAGCGTTTTTGATATCGACCCGGACAAGTTAAAAGAAAAAGGAATCAAAGGTGTGATCACCGACTTAGATAATACCCTTGTTGCCTGGGATGAACCGGATGCCACAGAAGACATCAAGAGATGGTTTAATAAAATGAGCGATCACGGTATCCAGGTTACGATTGCTTCTAATAATAATGAAGCTAGAGTCAAGCTTTTTTCCGAGCCATTGAATACGAGGTTTATCCATAGTGCAAGGAAGCCATTGTCAAAGGCTTTCAAGAAGGCTCAGAAACAGATGAAGTTGAAAAAGGATGAAGTTGCTGTAATTGGAGATCAATTGCTCACTGATGTCCTGGGTGGGAATTCCGCTGGATTCCATACCATCTTAGTTGTTCCTATCGTGGAAACAGATGGATTTATTACAAAATTCAACAGAAAGATTGAAAGAAGAATTTTAAATTGGATGCGAAGAAAAGGAAAGATTACATGGCAGAGGAGAGATCAGTGATGGCTGAAATACAATGTCAAGGATGCGGAGCCGTCATTCAAACGACAAACCCGGAAGAAGCAGGCTATGCCCCTGCCTCAGCACTGGAAAGGGAAGATATCATATGCAAGAGATGTTTCCGCCTGAAACATTATAACGAAGTGCAGGATGTTCCCTTTCAGGATGATGACTTCCTTGAAATGCTGAACCAAATCAGTGATACAAAAGGGCTGGTCGTTCAACTTGTAGATATTTTCGATTTTAATGGAAGCTTTATTTCAGGATTGAAGCGGTTGACTGGAAACAATCCTGTCATACTTGTAGGGAACAAGATGGACGTACTTCCAAAGTCCGTAAACCATGGAAAGGTCAAACATTGGTTGAAACGTTCAGCAAAAGAGAATGGATTAGAGGTTGAAGATGTGTTCTTAATTTCAGCCGAGAAAAACCAGGGAATTCAGCAACTATCCCAAGCCATCGAACAACACCGTGAAGATGGAGATGTTTATGTAGTGGGGACGACCAATGTTGGCAAGTCAACGTTTATCAACACTCTTATTTCAAATACATCTGGCGTTAAGGATGCTATTACGACATCTTATTTCCCTGGTACAACTTTAGGTTTTATCGATATACCATTAGATGAAAAAAGTTCCCTTTATGATACACCAGGTGTCATTCAGCGCCATCAGATGGCTCACTATGTATCAGATAAGGATTTGAAGCTGATTACCCCACGTAAAGAAGTCAAGCCGAAAGTCTACCAGTTAAATGAAGAGCAGACGCTTTTTGTAGGCGGCCTCGCTCGACTTGATTTTGAGACAGGCGAAAGGAGTTCTTTCGTGTGTCACTTTTCTAATGAATTAAACATTCATCGTACAAAGTTGGAAAAAGCCGATGAATTGTATGAAAATCATTTAGGAGAACTATTAACACCACCAGACCAGGATACAATCCATAAGCTCCCTCCGTTGAAAGGTCACACATTAAAAATTAAAGAAGACAAAACGGATATTGTCTTTTCCGGGCTCGGCTGGGTGACTGTTCCAGAAGGTGGTATCACGGTAACAGCACACGTCCCGGAAGGAGTGAAGGTGTCCTTGAGAGAATCACTCATATAGGAGGGGATCATTTGTACAAACTAGGGTTGATCGGCCACCCGATTGGTCATTCCATGTCTCCATGGATTCATGAAAAACTTATGGAGCAACAGGGGATTGAAGGAAAATATGAACTCTTGGAGATTCAGCCGGATGAGTTTGATGAAAAAGTCAATTTATTGAAGGAAAAAGGGCTGGATGGTTTCAATGTAACCGTGCCATATAAAGAGAAAATCATCCCATACCTTGATGGTCTGGATGATAGCGCCCGACACTTGGGCGCTGTGAACACTGTTCATCATACTGATCAAGGATGGATTGGATATAACACAGACGGAATAGGCTTCGTCCATTCTCTGAAAAATCGTTTCCCGGATATTTTCCACAAAAATGCAAAGGCCTTATTGTTGGGAAGTGGAGGAGCGGCAAGAGGAATATTTGAAGCACTTACCAGGTCTGATATCGATCGCGTAGACATAGCCAATCGGACGATGAAAAGAGCCGAGGACCTCATTCAGGATATACCTTCAAAGGTGTATTCTAGTGCCCTGACACTGGAGCAGGCGAAAAACACACTCAAGGACTATGACTTAATAGTCCAAACAACAACGGTCGGGATGAACCCTGATTATAATCATATGATCGTATCATTAGACCACTTGACAGAAGGAACCGTTGTAAGCGATATTGTTTACCGTCCTATGAAAACGAAATTTTTAAACGAAGCGGAAAAAAAAGGGGCGCGTCTCCATTTTGGACATGAAATGCTGTTGCAGCAAGCTGTTTATGCCTTTCAAATATGGACAGACACCGAGCCTGAGTCTTCGCTATTGCTCAATGAATTCGAACAGAAATTGAAAGGGGTATAGAATGTTAACAAGTAAACAGAAAAAGCATTTACGAGCGGCTTCCCATAATATACAGCCGATTTTTCAAGTCGGAAAAGCCGGTGTGAATGAAAATATGACCAAACAGATTGATGAAGCTCTTGAAAAAAGGGAACTGATAAAAGTAAGCATTCTGCAAAACTGCTTTGAAGATAATGATGTTGTTGCGAATGAGATTGTGGAAGCAACCGATGCTCATATTGTCCAGGTGATTGGAAATACCATCATCCTTTATAAAGAGTCCAAAGAAAATAAACAAATCGAATTACCATAAAGGGGAAGGTCAATGAAAAAAGTCGGAATTCTTGGCGGTACGTTCGACCCTCTTCACCAAGGTCATCTAATTATGGGGGAGTTTTCCCGTGAAGCCATGGACCTTGATGAAGTATGGTTCATGCCTTCCTATATCCCTCCACATAAACAGGAGTCTTCAACTAATCCTGAGACGCGACTTGCTATGGTGCAGACGGCAACCAAGGACCATCCACATTTCCGAGTTTGTGATGTTGAATTAGTCCGGAAGGGAACATCTTTCACAGTCGATACCATAACTGATTTAGTAAAGCGATATCCTGAAATTCAGTTCTTTTTCATCATTGGAGGGGACATGGTCGAACATTTACCGAAGTGGCACCGAGTCCAAGATCTATCGGAATTGGTCCAATTCATTGGGGTTAAAAGACCTGGGTATGGGTGGAATAACGAAATTTCCGTCCATTTTGTTGATATCCCGTCAGTTGATGTATCTTCTACCATGATACGCGACCGTATTTTAAAAGGGAAAAGCGTTCGCTATTTAGTGCCTGAAGTTGTAGATACTTTTATAAAGGAGCATCACCTGTATGATAATGAGTCGTGAAGAAGCGCTTGAATATGTTCGTCCTGCCTTGAAAGCCTCCCGGTACGAACACACAGTGAGGGTAACAGACAAGGCTGTTGAACTTGCCGAGCAGTTCCATGTAGATGTTAAAAAGGCGGAATTGGCAGCTGCTTTCCATGACTATGCCAAGTATAAACCTCTGGAGCTCATGAAACGTTGGATTGAAAGTGACCGTCGACTGCCAAAGGATTTATTGGATTATCATCATGAGCTTTGGCATGGACCTGTAGGGGCTTTAATGCTTGAACAAGAGGTTGGGCTTGCGGATGCGGACGTCATATCTGCCATCAGCAGCCACACAACAGGGAAAAAACACATGTCTAAGTTGGATAAAGTCGTGTTTTTAGCTGATTATATAGAACCCGGCCGTGAGTTTCCTGGAGTGGACCACGTACGGAAGAAAGCCGAAGAAAATCTGGATGAAGCATGTGCCCTAGCTTTGAAGAATACCATCAATTTTCTTGTTGGTAAGGAAAGGACCGTTTATCCGGACACGTTTCATGCATATAATGATTTAATATGATCAATTGATCATGGAAAAGATAGAGATGAAATAGGGAGGAAACCCATGGAAAGTAAAGAATTAGTAAATTTAGCAGCACTAGCATGCGATGAAAAAAGAGCACAGGATATTGTTGTTTTAGATATGTCAGAAGTTTCTTTAATCGCGGATTATTTCTTGATTTGTGAAGGGTCCAATGAACGCCAGGTGCAGGCAATTGCGAGAGAATTGAAGAGTCAAGCGGAAGAACACGGGATAGAAGTGAAACGGATGGAAGGATTTGAGCAAGCACGCTGGGTCCTTGTAGATCTTAATGACATTGTCTGCCACATCTTCCACAAAGATGAACGCCATTACTACAACCTGGAAAGACTATGGGGCGACGCGGATACGGTCGCTGTAGAAGGGTTAGAAAGCTAAAATGAGCTATGGGGATATGGCGCGTGTGTACGATCTCCTTATGCAGGGTGCCCCCTACGAACAATGGGTGAAATTTACGAAGCTAATGCTTCAGCAATATCACTCCGAGGGTCAAAGGATCCTTGATGTAGGTTGTGGTACAGGGGAGATCACCCACCGTCTCCATCAAGAAGGGTTTCAAATGACGGGTATCGATTTATCTTCTGATATGTTGACCGTTGCGCAACAGAAGAACCCTCAAGCTGCCATCGAATGGATTCAACAGGATATGACAACATTAGAAGGATTATCAGCATATGATTGTGTCATCAGTTACTGTGATGTCGTCAACTATTTAACTGATGATCAGAAGGTGCAGCAGGCATTCCATTCCATTTATCAATCCCTTGCACAGGGAGGCGTGTTTTTATTTGATGTGCACTCTATAGATCATATTCGCAACGATCTCAGTGGTGCAACATTTGCTGAAGTCCGTGATGATCTATCTTTTATTTGGTTTTGTGATCCCGGGGAATCGGAAAACAGCCTTGTGCACGATTTGACGTTTTTTGTTGGGAATGATGGGGAATATCATCGTTTTGATGAAATTCATGAACAGCGGGGGTATGACCATACCGTTTTAAATGCATGGCTCACTCAATCTGGTTTTAAAGTGCAAGGAGTATTTTCTGACTTTAGGGAAACACCATCCACAGACGGAGAACGATGGTTGTTCGTTTGCACAAAAGAATAAAATTCATGAAAGAGTCCGTAAATGCCGGACTCTTTTTTATTAGAGTTTGTTAAATGAAATATTCCTGTAACAGAAGGGATTTTTTGCAGGATAATCGAAACTTTTGTCGAATGTATGGATTATAAATGAATGTGTTTTTTATCTTCTTTGTGTTTATTTTGGGTTGCTTCAAACATTTTTTGAAACAAAGGACCAATGTGATCTTCTAAAGCTTGTAATCCCTCTCCTGTAACTCCACCTTTCACCGTTACCTTTTCCATCAATTCTTCCAACGTCATAATTTTTTGTGCCAAAAGTTCTCCTAGTCCTACCATCATATTTTCCGTTAACGAGGTAGCTTTATCTTTGGGGAGGCCTGCCACATCACCAGCAGCTGTTATCCATTGACTGAGCAGATAACTAATGAATGCAGGCCCGCATGAAACGATATCTGATGCTACACGAATGTGTTCCTCCTTCACTTCAATGGGGGTGGAGATATGCTGGAATGTCTGCTTTAATAAGTCTCGATTTTCGTGCTTTATTTTTGATCCGAAAGTGAAGAGACTTACACCCGACCATGCATGATTGGTTATAGATGGAACAATTCTTGCGACTTGACAAGGCGTAACTTTTTCCAACTGATCAACAGCTACCGGGCTGGTAATGGAAACAAGGCATTGGTTTTCCGTCCATTTTCCTTCTAGTGCATCAATGATGTTTTTGTAGTGATGCGGTTTCACACAGATGAAAATGATATCACTGCTATTCTGCAGTGCGGCTAAATCCTTCGCTACTTGGATCTTCGGAAATTCTTCTTGAATTTTTTCCGCCTTTTCTAATGTCCGATTGTAAATCATCAACTTCTCAGCAGGTACGGCTCCGCTTTTAATAAGGGTAGAGATGAGCATGCTTCCCATGTTCCCTGTGCCGATGATTCCCCAATTCATTGGAATCCCTCCTTATTGATTACCTATATATCCTTATTCCGAAAATACATAATTATGAAAGAAGGTCAGAACATGAGCGTATTAAAAAGATACGTGTGGTTCATTATGGTTCTAGCAGTCATTGGTGTCCTTTATTTTTCCAATCCTTCGAATGATGGAAAGACCGAGAGGACCGAGGTGGAGGAAGTGACCATCCAGGGTGAAGAAGAGAAAAAAACTCCTTCCGCCACCATGAAAGTTGACGTGAAAGGAGAAGTGAATACTCCGGGTGTTTATACAATGAAAGAGGGCACAAGAGTAGATGACGTCATTAAAGAGGCTGGTGGAATGACAGAAAATGCAGATATGACCAGTGTGAACCTAGCGCAAAGAATACAGGATGAAATGGTGATATTTGTAACTTCTATAACTACTGCACAATCTACGTCAAACGAATCAGGTGAAGGAAATACACTTTCTGGTGAAAAATTGAGTATCAACCGTGCTTCAGCAAGTGAAATGGAAACATTAAATGGAATTGGACCTTCAAAAGCTGCTAGTATTATTAAGTATAGGGAAGAGAATGGTCCATTTGCTTCTGTGGAAGATCTCGTGAATGTTCCGGGGATAGGTGAGAAGACGCTCGAAGGTCTGAAGGAATGGATTACTGTCCCGTGAGTTTGACGGAATTCAGAGGTCAGAGTAAACTTGATGAAAAAAGTGGGGGTACATAATGGAGCGTATTACTTGGAATCAATACTTTATGGCTCAAAGCTATTTATTAAAATCACGCAGTACGTGTCAGAGGCTGGCTGTAGGTGCGGTCATTGTAAGAGATAAGCGTATGATTGCTGGAGGGTACAATGGGAGTGTCTCCGGAGGTGTCCATTGTATCGATGAGGGGTGTTATGTCGTGGATGGACATTGTGTACGTACCATTCATGCGGAAATGAATGCGCTTCTCCAGTGCTCGAAGTTCGGTGTGGCTACAGAAGGGGCAGAGATTTACGTGACTCATTTTCCGTGTCTGCACTGTACGAAGGCCATTATTCAGGCAGGGGTCAAAGCAGTTTATTATAGCGAAGATTATAAAAATGATCCCTATGCGATAGAATTGCTGCAACAGTCGGGGGTCCGCATGCAAAAGGTTCCTGTCGACCAAGAACCGCTTCCTGACGAACAGCAGCTTCTCATACGACAAATGCTTGAAAAGCTCGAGTCGAATGGGGATCCCGAATCCGAGCGGCTCGTACAAGAAGCAGCTCAACTTCTAAGGTTGGACAGTCAATGATTTCCTTGAGGGGATCGTGGCACATTCCCGTCATAGCATTTGTGCTTGGCGGGGTGTTAGCGATCCAGGAAGGTTTTGCTTTTTACATTGTTGGGTTTGTTTTTCTTGCCTGGTTGTATAGTTACCGTGAACATCTTCTATTTCTTTTCATCCTCCTCCTATTCGGCGCAGGTGGGTATATCCATCTTCCTCTCGATTCCTCATCTTTTTCTCCTCCACCCCTCAATAATGATTTCTTAAAAGGTAAAATTGTATCTGATTTGACAGAAAGTGATCAATCCTTCTCGGTCATCTTAAAAGACGATGCTGGTAAAGTACTCGTTCGCTATTTGAAAGAGAAAGGGAATGATTCGGTCCAAGAAAGTTTGAAACATGGAGCTGTTTGCAGGATCAAAGGAGAGAAAAAACCTTTGGAGGGGGCAAGGAACCCAGGGCAGTTTAATTATCAGGCTTATATGGCCGGCAAAGGCATTCATTCTCAAATCATCATAAAAAATGAAGCGGCTATCCAGTGTGATGGCAAATCGTGGCTCAGCTCCCTTTACGACACTAGGAAACAGTTGAAAATGACGGTTAGGGAAAAGGTGACCCCTACCACTTATATATGGATAGAGGCTCTGATATTTGGAGATACATCCTTTATTGACTCTTCAACGGTAGAATGGTTTAGAGAGTTCAATTTGTCCCATATTCTTGCCATATCAGGGTTGCACGTTGGTCTTACACTCGGCGGGGTTTATTTTCTACTATACCGGACAGGCCTGGCCACAAGAAAGCAATCCAAGGTCTTCTTGCTTCTCCTCCTGCCTTTTTATATGTTTATCTCGGGTGGTGCCCCTTCTGTTTTACGTGCAGGATTCATGGGCGTGCTCCTTCTCCTCACCACTTCTTTGCAAAAAAAGATCCCCATTATTGACCTCCTCTCCTTCACCTGCTTATTCTTGTTGATTTCGTCCCCGTCCTATTTTTACCACTTGGGTTTTCAGTTTTCATTTTTAGTCACGTTCAGTCTGCTGCTTACGATTCCGATATTGAAGCAATATGAAAGTAAGTGGAAACAGTCTGCGATTATCGGACTGGTCAGCCAGCTTTCTCTCCTCGCTTTGCAGGTCCATTATTTTTATGAATTTCAACCATTTTCCTTATGGGTTAATATGATCGCTGTTCCTTATTTTTCATTCTTTGTTATCCCTTTCCTAATGATGATTTTTCTCCTCTCCTTTCTCGTACCGACGGTTTGTTTATTTCTTTCCTCCGTATTTTCCAACGTGCATGAATTTTTAATTTCCATGTTAATCACACAGTCTGAATCTCTTGACTACATCTGGGTTATTGGTGAACTGCCTTCATTTTTCATTATTTTGTACGCAGTTTTTTTCGTCATTATGATGAAAAAATGGGAACAAAAAGAAAAGGTGAAAGCATTTCTTGCTTCTCTAGCTGTTGTTTTTGTTTTGATTTTTTATAGTTCAATGCCGTATTTCTCGGAGGAAGGAGTCATAACCATGCTGGATGTTGGCCAGGGGGACGCGTTTGTCATAGAACTGCCGCATAGAAAGGGAGTCATTATGATCGATGCCGCTGGTCCGTCAATTTTCACATCAAATAAAGAAAAGACGGCCAATGATGTGATCTTACCTTTTTTTAAGTCAAGGGGCATTAACCGTATACATGCTCTTTTTATTACTCACGAAGACTCTGATCACAGTGGGAGCGTGCCTTTCATACTTGAGGAAATGAGAATTGATCGCATCTATGTGAGTCCTTTTCATACAGAAACATACGAAAATGGAGTGATCGTTGAAAAAGTAAGTGCGGGTCAGAGCGTTCAAGTAGGGGGGCATGATTTTGATGTGATTCATCCGTTAATCAATGGAAATCTCGGAGACCCAAACGACAATTCGCTCGTATTAAATAGCATATTTGGTGGTCAGCGATGGTTCTTTACAGGAGATATATCTGCACAGGTGGAAAGAGAGATCGTAATGAGGAAATCGATACGGCAGACAGATGTGTTAAAAGTCGCCCATCATGGAAGTCATACCTCGACCTCAGAGGAGTTATTAAAGGGGCTGCAACCTAAAATCGGTTTGATTTCTGCGGGGGTGGACAATCGTTATGGACACCCGCATTCAGAGGTGGTGGAAAGATTAACGGAACATGGAGTTTTATTGCTTCAAACCAATCGTCACGGTGCAGTTCAATACTTTTTTTCTGGGCAAAGTGGAACGTTTTCAACGTTTATCCCGTATAATGCGAGCAGAGAATAAAAAAAGACTGCCGAAAACAGCAGCCTTCCGGTTTTGCCTTTCATTACTGTCCAAGAAAAGAAAACAAAACACCGATGAAAAAGATGACGAAGAAGAAAACAAATGAAAATACAAACCCTAACCCAGAGTCGATCACATCATTAGTTTTGGATTGAATATCGTTTTTAAACTCGTTCACTGTTACCCCTCCTATATCAATTACTAAGTATAGTCCATTTTTAACCAAAAATCTACATTTACCGGGCATGAAAACGAATTTTATCGATGATTCATACTCTTCCCACTCCTAGCAAGACTTGTCACAGATAATTCTTACGTAAGCGGTCAAACTAAACGCAAGAGAGGAACAACATCGTCCTCTCCAAGAGCTCCCGGGGCTTTTGGAATGGCGTTTATATAGATGGTTCATACGGCGGCATCAGCACACCATTTTGACAGAAATTCCAAAGAAACATAAAATGGTGACACTGAGTTCCCCTTAATGGGGCGCCGTACTCTTTTTTTATAAAGGAAGGACAACCACTTTATGGTCAATGTAAAACAATCACAAGTGTACTTATTATATGGAGAAGAACCTTATTTAATTCAAGAACATAAGAATAAAATCATTAAAAAAACGTTAAAGAAAGAAGACCGTGAGTTTAATATCTCCCAATATGATTTAGAGGAGACTCCCATTGAAGATGTCATGATTGATGCTGAAACGTTTCCTTTTCTCGGCGAGGGAAAAGTTGTCATTGCCAATCATCCTGTCTTTTTAAAGGCCAAACCAGATAAACTGTCGTTCGAACACGACACAGATTCATTACTGGAATACCTTCAAAATCCTGCTGACTATACGGTACTTATTTTGATTGCTCCTTATGAAAAGCTCGATGAAAGAAAAAAAGTGTTCAAGCAATTGAAAAACAATGGAGAGGTTATCAATTGTCAGCCTGTTAAAGAATGGGACATTGATCAATGGATTCAAACATTAGCCAACGATTTACATATCACGGTTCCTAAAGACATTCATGAACTTTTCACCCAAGAGATTGGCGCGAATCTTATGGCGCTTAGGAAAGAAATGGAGAAATTGTCTTTGTATGTCGGAGAAGGCGGCGTGGTCACGAGAGAAATTGCAGAGCAGCTTCTTTCTCACAGTGCAGAAGCTTCAGGGCTTAAACTTGTTGATGCCGTTATGGAAAAAGATTTGGGGAGAGCCATTCGAATTTATAAGGATTTGGAAAAACTGAATGAGGAGCCGATTGCTCTAACGGCTCTTTTAGCTTCTCAATTCAGGATTATCAGTCAAGCCAAGGTCCTCAAGCAAAAAGGGTATGGCCAGAATCAAATGAAAAGTTATATCAAGGCCCATCCTTACGTCATTAAAATGGCGCTGAAGAGGGAGCGTGCCTTCACTCAACAGGAACTGGATCAAATTATGAATCAACTGGCAGAAACGGATTACAACCTGAAACAGGGGAAAATGGAGAAAGCATTGGCTTTTGAAATGCTTCTCTATCGTTTGATTAACATTAAACAAAATACATCAGTCTCTTCGTGATTACATCCCATTTAGATGTTCGTGCTGATATGGGGTAGTGGATCGCTTCTCAATCTTGAATAGGTTATAAACAATGGTGACATAAAAAGAAGCCCTCCGATGAATCGGAGGGCTTCGTTCATGTAAAAACGACCCATTCAATCAAGAAGGATCGTCTGTTGGTCATAAATTACGAATGAATTATAATGCGTTGACTAGTTTAGTTAGGCGGGATTTTTTACGGTTCCCTGTGTTTTGAGGAAGGGCACCACGTTGAACAGCTTTGTCGATTTTCTTAACAGCTGTAGGAAGTGCTTCTTTCGCGTTCTCTACATCGTTGCTTTCAACAAGCTTTTCTACACGTTTAACCGCTGTACGCATGTCAGATTTGAATGCTGCATTCAAAGAACGAGCGTCATCATTCGTACGTACACGTTTTTTCGCTGATTTAATATTAGGCATAGTTTCACCTCCTAGGTAAAAACAAAAGACTCATTCATATCGAACAAGAGACATTTTACCAGAGCAGGGTGCTGTTTTCAATACTTATCTCAATACCATTCCTTTCATTTGAATAGTTTTTATCTGCTTGGGAGAAGATTTTCTTAAGGAGGTTGAAGTGAATGGAGGAAAATTTCGACTACACGTTGAGAACGGACCTGGCGCTTGAAGCTCAGGAGATGAATGTTAAAGATGAACCTGGATCCTCAGATACCGACGGGGTCGAGGTGCATGAAAACGAGAAAAATGAGATTAAAATTACGTATGTGACGGTGGATGAAGCAGGTGCTGAGCGAATCGGGAAAAAAGCGGGGCATTATGTCACGTTGGAATCACTGGCTATCCGTAAGCAGGATCATCAATTGCAGGTGAATTTATCCAAGACATTATCCGGTCAGTTAAGAAAATTAATGAATGAGTGTGGCATCAAAGAAATGGACCGTGGGTTAATTGTCGGCCTTGGTAATGCAAATGTAACCCCGGATGCATTAGGACCATTGGTCACAGAAGAAGTTTATGTAACCACCCATTTATTTGAGCTTCACCCGGAAACCGTATCGGATGGTTATCGACCTGTTTCTGCTTTTACACCAGGGGTCATGGGCGTAACGGGCATTGAAACCAGTGATATGGTGCACGGGATTATTGAACAGACAAAACCGGATTTCGTTCTGGTCATCGATGCCCTTGCTTCACGGTCAATTAATCGGATCAATGCGACCATACAACTTTCTGATACCGGGATTCACCCAGGATCAGGAGTAGGCAACAAGCGGAAAGAAATAAGCCGAGAGACATACGGAATCCCTGTAATATCCATCGGAGTTCCAACAGTAGTCGATGCCGTAACCATCACGAGTGATGCGATTGATTATGTGTTAAAACACTTTGGAAGGGAATGGCGTGAAAAAGATCGTCCTTCCAATGCTTTGTCACCCGCTATGAACCCGTTTGAAAGAAAGACATTGACGGCTGAAGATCATCCGAATGAGGAACAGAGTAAAGCGGTCATGGGTATGTTCGGCCAACTGGAAGAGATGGAAAAGAAGCAACTGATTAAGGAAGTACTGACTCCCCTCGGCCACAATTTGATGGTTACACCTAAAGAGGTGGACAGCTTCATCCAGGATATGGCTCATGTCATTGCTAAGGGAATCAATGGGGCATTGCATCCTGGGATAGAAGATGGAGAAGCACAATCTTATTTTAAATAATGATTTAATAGAGAGGTTCTATTAAATTCCTCTCTCTCATACCATTTACTAGATAGTGGATGAGGGGGAGGATTTTTCATGTCTCGTTACCCGATCATGAAGAAAACCAAGAAGAGTTATATGAAGCAGGGGACTAGGTGGACCGTCATCGCAGTCACCGTTTTGCTTTTATTATTTATTGGGATTGGTATTCTTACAGGTGCAAAAACAACCTATCGTATTTACTCAAGTACGATACAGGAATGGACCACCAAGCTTGAAGGCAGTGCTTTTTTATATCTATTTGAAATGGAAAACCGCGCCTTTAAAGATGCCCATCCCGAAGGAAACCGAATTCCAAGTTTAACGACATTGTCCTTTCAGTTACTTACGAGTCTTACCCCAAATGACCCAAGAAGCCTCCTGGGAAGGGAAATCCCAGGATTATCTTCTTACAATAGTCAAATCATCATCGCTGGTAAAGGGACGGACTATTCCACCCTTCCTATTGAGTCTGAGCCTCCTATGATCGTAGATGACCGCGGAGAGGAAGGGGATGTGGAAGAAACGAACGAAGAAGATGACAAACAGGAAGAGAAACCAGTGGGTGAAGATCGTGTCTATATATACCACACGCACAACACGGAATCTTTTTACCCGCATTTACCTGATGAATCTACCGACCATGATGGAAAAGTAAACATCACCCTTATCGGCGAACGTCTTGGGGAGAGTTTGGAAAAAAGAGGAATTGGAGCAATTGTGGATAAAACAGATGTAGCCGCTTTAAGAAGTGAAAAAGGAATGGAGTACTATCAATCTTACGATGCAATGCGTCCTGTAGTGGAAGAGGCCATCAGCCAGAATGGAGGCATTCAGTATTTATTTGACCTTCATAGAGACTCCCTTTCCAAGGAGCACACCACAACATCGATCAATGGCAAGGATTACGCACGGTTTGCTTTCGTTATCGGTGCTGAGCACCCAAAATATGAACAGAATTTGCAGCTGGCATCAAAAATTCACCAGCTTCTTGAAGAAAAATATCCTGGGATCAGCCGAGGAGTCATTACGAAGAAGGGTTCAGGGGTAGATGGGATTTATAACCAGGATCTGCATCCGAATGCCATACTTATAGAGTTCGGCGGTGTTTATAATCATTTAGATGAATTGTATCGTTCAGCTGATGTCATGGCAGAAGTTTTCAGTGATTATTACTTCGAAGATGAAAAAGTATCTACAGATTAGGGAGGAGGAGCAGGATGAAATGGTTAGTGGGGGGATTCATCGTTGTCATCGTTTTTGTGACGGGAGCTTTTTATGGGATTGACAAAACGAACGAAAAGCTGGATGACCGCCCCGCTGTTGTGACGACTCAAAAACCCCACCAAGAAGCGGATCATAGGGTGGAAAAGCAAGTATTAGCAGCACCGGAATCCGATGATTTTTGCTCCCCTCCTAAAATAGAGGTTGAAGCACCCTGGATCTCGCAACTTGCTGGAGGCATGGGAAAAGGGGTAGCTTCGACCTTCAATGGAGTCATCGTTGTTTTGTCTGAAATGATCCAAGCAGGTTAATAAGATTCAGATGTTGTTGGGCTTTACATTGAATAATGCTGGCGGTATTGCTATAATCAACCTAGATATTTGTGTCGAATTCAGTAGGAGTGATTTAAGTTGACAGCACAATCTAAACAAGAAAGGGTCCGCAATTTTTCGATTATTGCCCATATCGACCACGGGAAATCGACACTTGCAGATCGTATTCTGGAAAAAACGAAAGCATTAACCCAAAGAGAAATGAAAGAGCAATTCCTTGACGCGATGGATCTCGAGCGTGAGCGTGGAATCACGATTAAATTAAATGCCGTTCAATTGTCTTATGAAGCCAATGATGGACAGGATTATACATTCCACTTAATTGATACCCCGGGTCACGTGGACTTTACATATGAGGTCTCTCGTAGTTTAGCGGCCTGTGAAGGAGCGATCCTGGTTGTAGATGCTGCTCAGGGGATAGAAGCACAAACATTAGCCAATGTTTATCTGGCACTGGAAAATGATTTAGAAATCATTCCGGTCATAAATAAAATTGACCTTCCGGGTGCCGACCCTGAACGAATTAAACAAGAGATAGAAGATGTCATCGGAATCGATGCTTCTGACGCTATTCTTGCCTCTGCTAAAGAAGGTGTGGGCATTGATGAAATTCTGGAGCGGATCGTGAGTGACATTCCAGCCCCTGAAGGCGATGTGAAAGATCCGACGAAGGCTCTGATTTTCGATTCCTTGTATGATTCCTACAGAGGGGTCATTGCCTATACCTGTGTTCGTGAAGGCTCTATCAAACTTGGAGATAAAATTAAGATGATGGCTACGGGCAAAGAGTTTGAAGTGAATGAATTGGGTGTATTCCGCCCAACCCCGACTCCATTGAAAGAGTTGAGTGTTGGGGATGTCGGTTATTTGACGGCATCAATTAAAAACATCGGCGACAGCCGTGTAGGTGACACGATCACACTGGCTAATAACCCTGCATCCGAACCACTACCGGGTTACAAAAAGATGAATCCGATGGTGTTCTGTGGAATGTATCCAGTAGATGCGAGCAAATATAATGACCTTCGTGATGCTCTGGAACGTTTGGAACTTAATGATTCCTCCCTTCAGTTTGAGCCGGAAACTTCCCAAGCTCTTGGCTTTGGATTCCGTTGTGGCTTCCTTGGAATGCTTCATATGGAAATCATTCAAGAACGTATTGAGCGGGAATATAAAATTGACCTCATTACTACGGCGCCAAGTGTTATTTATCAGGTGACCCTTACAGATGGGTCGGTCTTCAACGTGGATAACCCTTCTATGATGCCGGATAACCAGAAACTTGAAGAGGTTCAAGAGCCATTTGTAAAAGCGACGGTTATGGTCCCTAATGATTATGTCGGTCCAGTCATGGAAATCTGTCAACGCAAACGAGGCAATTTCATGGATATGCAGTATTTAGATGACAACAGGGTCAATATCGTTTATGAGATACCATTGTCTGAAATTGTTTACGATTTCTTTGATTCCTTGAAATCCCAAACGAAAGGGTATGCATCCTTTGATTACGAGTTGATTGGGTACCGTGTCTCCAATCTCGTGAAAATGGATATCTTGCTTAATGGAGATACCATTGATGCATTGTCCTTTATCGTACACCGTGACTTCGCGTACGAACGTGGGAAGCTCATTGCTGAAAAACTTAAGGAATTAATTCCGAGACAGCAATTTGAAGTCCCTGTCCAGGCAGCTATCGGGAATAAAATCGTGGCTCGGACGACGATTAAAGCGATGCGTAAAAACGTTCTTTCCAAATGTTACGGTGGAGACATTTCCCGTAAACGTAAATTGCTTGAAAAGCAAAAAGAAGGGAAAAAACGCATGAAGATGGTCGGATCTGTCGAGGTTCCTCAAGAAGCCTTCATGTCCGTCCTTGACTTGAACGAAGACTAAAGCTAAAGGAACACAGTTGAAACCGCAGGAGATTTCTCTCTTGCGGTTTTCCTTATGAAAGGTGGTAACATCCATGAACATCCCATCCGCATATATTCACATCCCTTTCTGTCAGCAGATTTGTCATTATTGTGATTTTACGAAGTTTTTCTATAATGAACGTCTGGCAGACGACTATTTAGAAGCTCTTGAAAAAGAAATTCACACTTATATCCCGGGAGAAAAAGCGAAAGTGAGAACCATTTTTGTCGGTGGCGGGACTCCGACAGCCGTGAACCACAAGCAGTTAGAAAAGCTTCTACAAATGATTAACGACCATTTTGATATTGCTGGCTGTGAAGAATATACCTTTGAAGCAAACCCCGGCGATTTGGACGTAGAGAAAGTGCGTCTGTTAAAAGAGTATGGCGTCGATCGTATATCTCTCGGAGTACAGGTTTTCGATGATGATATGCTGGAAAAGATCGGACGTGTACACAAAGTAAAAGATGTCTACACGAATATTGATCGTCTCGTTCAAGCAGGGCTGACGAATGTCAGTATAGATCTTATGTATGCTCTCCCTGGGCAGACGGTTGAAGATTTTGAAAAAACCATAGATGAAGCGATGCAATTCGGCTTACCTCATTACTCTTCCTACTCTCTTCAAATTGAACCGAAAACGGTGTTTTATCAGCGGTACAAAAAGGGTAAGCTTACCAAGGCGAAGGAAGATGATGAAGCAGAAATGTACGAATTGCTACAGCGGAAATTAGCAGAAGCTGGAGCTGTGCAATATGAAATCAGTAACTTTGCCAAGCCTGGGTTTGAAAGTAAACACAACCTGACATACTGGAATAATGAATATTATTATGGAATTGGAGCGGGGGCTCACGGGTATCTGCCGGGTAAACGGACGATCAACATCCGCCCGCTGCCTGCTTATGTGAAGAAAGCCTCAGAAGATGGAAAGCCCATTCTCCATGAGGAACCTATTGGTCTTAAAGAACAGTTGGAGGAAGAAATGTTTCTCGGACTTAGAAAGACTAAAGGGGTATCGAAGGAACTATTCCAGCAAAAGTATGGAAAAACACTTGTTGATGTCTTTGGAAACAAGCTTACAGAACTAAAAGAGCGCTCCTTAATAGAAGAAGACACTGGTTATATTTCTCTCACATCAAAGGGGCGTATTCTCGGTAATGAGGTATTCCAAGAGTTCTTATTGGATGAATAATCCTATGAACGTTCTTCCATATAAGAGGTTGGTCGATTAAATTGGACAATTGTGGGGAGACTCTACGAATTTAGAATGTGGTGACCTCCTCAAAGGTTTTGTTTTGCAGGGGGGGCGGAGCTTCTGGAAGAGCAGTGAGCCATTCCCCTCTCCAATCTAATCTCTTAATACGTCACTGACTGGACATCATATCATCAAAATGGGTGCTTTAAGGAATGGAATAAGGAAGTTCAACATCGACATTTTCCAAAAGAGAAGAATGATCTGGAGGAACGACTAAAAAAAAGAGGTTTATCCGTTGACATCCCTCACCCCTTTTGATAATTTATTATTAGATTTAGCACTCACTGTAAACGAGTGCTAACAGGGGTGATCATCGATGTTAACAAATAGACAATTGCTCATTTTGCAAGTCATTATTGATGATTTCATTCTGACCGCACAACCTGTAGGTTCGCGGTCTATAGCTAAGAAAGATGCTGTAACATTCAGTTCAGCAACGATAAGGAATGAAATGGCTGATTTAGAGGAATTGGGTTTTATTGAAAAAACTCATTCATCTTCCGGAAGGGTCCCTTCTGAAAAAGGGTATCGTTTCTATGTCGACCATCTTCTTTCTCCATTGCGCCTTTCCAGTCAAGAGATTGTGACTATACGGGAAGCATTCGATGATAAAATGATGGAGTTTGAACGTGTGGTTCAGAAGTCAGCAGGTATTCTTTCCGATTTGACGAACTACACATCCATTGTGCTCGGACCTGAAGTGTTCGAAACAAAACTAAAACAATTGCAGATCGTTCCATTATCTGATCAGTCTGCTATTGCGATTTTAGTTACGGATACCGGACATGTAGAGCATCGTGCTTTCAACGTTCCTGTAGAGATCAAGGGTGCAGATTTGGAAAAGATGGTGAATATTTTAAACAGCCGGCTCCAAGGAGTCCCGTTGGTGAAATTGCATGAAGTACTCTATTCTGAGATCAATGATCTATTGAAGACACATACGGATCATCACGAAGAAGCTTTCCAGTATTTGCGTGCAGCGCTCGTGGATGAGCATCCTACGAAACTGTACATTGGTGGAAAGACAAACATTCTCATGCAACCCGAATTCAGGGATCTTGATAAAGTCAGGTCTTTGTATGCAACCATTGAACGGGAAAGTGAGATGGCTGACTTGCTGAGGACTGGCAAGGAAGGAATTCAAGTCCGAATAGGACAAGAAAATCCTTTTGATGCTATGCAGAACTGCAGCCTGATTACGGCAAGTTATCAGCTCGGGAATGATCAAGTGGGTACGATTGCCCTTTTGGGACCGACCCGCATGGAGTACAACCGGATGTTTTCATTGATGAACGTCTTATCCAAGCATATGACAGATACGTTCCGTGGCTGGTATTAGTACGGTGGAAAAGAAGAGACTCATGCACCGATTGCTTCTTTAGGTCTCATACTTTTTCAGGATAAGGATTCATGTTATAGTCAGTAACGGTGTAATGGAAAGTAGGAGGTGGAAGTCGTGGAAGAGAACAAACAAGAGATCATTGATGAAAAAGATGAAACTCAAAATGAGGAACCTGAACAAACAGTAGTCGAAGAGACGGATGAGCTGGAACAGCTTCGTCAGGAAAAAGAAGAGGTCAATAATCGACTGCTTCGTTTGCAAGCGGATTACGATAATTTCCGCCGTCGTACTCAAAAAGAGAAAGAGGCGGACAGGAAATATAGATCCCAGAGCCTTGTAGAGGAATTAATACCGGCTCTGGATAACTTTGAAAGAGCTCTCCAAGTGGAGGTGGAAGGCGATGCAGCCCAAAACTTCGCTAGTGGAATGAAAATGGTTTATGACCAATTCAAAGCAGCTCTTGAAAAAGAAGGTGTCGAAGAAATTCCTGCAAAAGGGGAAGAGTTCGATCCTCATATGCATCAGGCGATCATGCAAGTGGAAGACGAAAATTATGAAAGTAATATCGTCGTAGAAGAGTTGCAGAAAGGTTACCGCCTGAAAGATCGGGTTATCCGCCCGTCAATGGTAAAAGTGAACCAGTAAAAATTATCTTATGAACGAGTACGTAAAGGAGGACATTTAACCATGGGTAAAATCATTGGTATTGACTTAGGTACAACAAACTCTTGTGTAGCAGTAATGGAGGGTGGGGAAGCGAAAGTAATCCCTAACCCAGAAGGGAACCGTACGACTCCTTCTGCTGTTGCATTTAAGAATGGTGAACGTCAAGTAGGGGAGGTCGCAAAACGTCAGGCGATTACAAACCCGAACACGATTCTTTCCATCAAACGACATATGGGTACAGACTACAAAGTAGAAGTCGAAGGTAAAGAATACACGCCTCAAGAAGTTTCTGCGATCATTCTTCAGTATATCAAGAGCTATGCTGAAGATTACCTGGGAGAAACAGTAGATAAAGCGATTATTACAGTTCCAGCTTACTTTAACGACGCTGAGCGTCAGGCTACAAAAGATGCTGGTAAAATTGCTGGTCTTGAAGTTGAGCGTATCATCAATGAGCCGACAGCAGCTGCGCTTGCCTACGGTATTGATAAAGAAGACCAAGATCAAACGATTCTTGTTTACGACCTTGGTGGCGGTACATTTGACGTATCCATTCTTGAAATTGGAGATGGAACATTTGAAGTTATTTCTACAGCCGGTGACAACCGTCTAGGTGGAGATGATTTCGACCAAGTCATTATTGATCACATGGTAGCTGAATTCAAAAAAGAAAACGGCATTGATTTGTCCCAGGATAAAATGGCAAAACAGCGCCTGAAAGACGCGGCTGAGAAAGCGAAGAAAGACCTTTCCGGCGTTGCTCAGACACAAATTTCTCTTCCATTCATCACTGCAGGAGAAGCCGGTCCGCTTCACCTTGAGATGAACTTGACTCGTGCGAAATTCGAAGAGCTTGCCTCTGATCTTGTTGAGCGTTCTATGAAACCGACACGTCAAGCACTTAAAGATGCAGACATGAGTGCAAGCGACATCCACAAAGTTATTCTTGTAGGTGGGTCTACTCGTATCCCAGCTGTACAAGAAGCCATTAAGAAAGAAATCGGTAAAGAACCTTCTAAAGGTGTAAACCCTGATGAAGTTGTAGCACTTGGTGCCTCCATTCAAGGTGGCGTACTTCAAGGAGATGTGAAGGACGTTGTACTTCTTGACGTTACTCCACTTTCCCTTGGAATTGAAACAATGGGTGGCGTTACAACGAAATTGATCGAACGTAACACGACAATTCCTACAAGCCACTCTCAAGTATTTTCAACTGCTGCTGACAATCAGACGGCTGTTGATATTCACGTCTTGCAAGGTGAGCGTGAAATGGCGCAAGATAACAAGACACTTGGCCGTTTCCAGTTGACAGATATTCCACCAGCACCACGTGGTGTGCCTCAAATCGAAGTAAGCTTCGACATTGATGCTAACGGAATTGTTAATGTACGTGCGAAAGATATGGGTACAAACAAAGAACAATCCATCACGATCAAGTCTTCTTCTGGTCTTTCTGATGAGGAAGTAGAAGAAATGGTTCGTCAGGCGGAAGAAAACGCTGAAGAAGACAAGAAGAAACGTGAAGCGATTGAACTTCGTAACGAAGCAGACCAGCTGATCTTCACAACAGACAAGACGATCAAAGATCTTGGTGAACAAGTAAGTGAAGAAGAAAAACAAAAAGCTGAATCTGCGAAAGAAGAACTTCAGACTGCCCTTGAAGGCGAAGATCTTGACGCAATCAAAGAGAAGAAAGAAGCACTTCAAGAACAAGTGCAAGCTCTCTCTGTGAAGCTTTATGAGCAGGCGCAAGCTCAGGCTGAAGCTGCGCAAGGCCAAGAAGGCGGCGGAGCTGACGACGATGTCGTTGATGCAGATTATGAAGAAGTGAACGACGACGAGAACAAGAAGTAAGAAAAGGTAGAAAAAAAGTCAAAGTCAGGTTCTTCTTGACTTTGACTTTTTTCATGAACAGGTAAAAAGATGACGTTTGCCTGCCTAGATTTTCAATGTTAATATAAACCTTATGTAATAGCGTCCGGGAGAGTGATCGACAAGTGAGTAAACGTGATTATTATGAAGTCCTTGGCGTGTCCAAGGATGCTTCAAAAGATGAAATTAAGAAAGCCTACCGTAAACTGGCGCGTAAGTATCACCCTGACGTCAGTGAGGAAGACAATGCTTCTGAAAAGTTCAAGGAAGCGAAAGAAGCTTACGAAACGTTAAGCGACCAGCAGAAACGTGCCCAGTATGATCAATTTGGTCATGCCGGTCCGAACCAGGGTGGCTTCGGCGGTTTTGGTGGAGGCGCAGAGGATTTCGGCGGCTTTGGCGACATTTTCGATATGTTCTTTGGTGGCGGTGGACGTCGCCGTGACCCGAACGCACCAAGAAAAGGTGCAGATTTGCAATATACGATGACTCTTCAATTCGAAGAGTCCATTTTCGGGAAGTCCACTGATATTGAAATTCCTATGGAGGAAGATTGTGATACTTGTGATGGCTCGGGTGCTAAACCAGGAACCTCACCTGAAACATGTTCCCACTGCCAAGGCTCTGGTCAAGTCAATCAGGAACAGAACACTCCGTTTGGCCGCGTCGTAAACCGTCGTGTATGTCACCACTGCCAAGGGACAGGGAAAATCATCAAAGACAAATGTAACACCTGTGGCGGAGATGGCCGAGTGACGAAGCGCAAGAAAATTCACCTGGACATCCCAGCAGGTATCGACGATGGTCAACAAATTCGTGTCCAAGGAAAAGGGGAAGAAGGTGTCAATGGAGGCCCTGCGGGAGACTTATTTGTTGTCATCCGCGTACAGCCTCATGAATTCTTCCAACGTGAGGGGGATCACATTTTCTGTGAGATTCCTCTTACCTTTGCACAGGCCGCACTTGGTGATGAAATTGAAGTCCCAACTGTACACGGAAATGTGAAACTGAAAGTGCCTGCCGGAACACAGACTGGAAAGACATTCCGTTTGAAAGAGAAAGGTGCACCGAACGTCCATGGCCGTGGCCAAGGGGATCAGCATGTGAAGATGAAAGTGATAACGCCTAAGAATTTGACAGAACGACAGAAAGAATTGCTTCGTGAATTCAATGATATTAGTGGCAATGAAGCAACAGATGAGCAGCACGGTAACTTCTTCGAACGTATGAAACGTGCGTTTAAAGGGGACAGCTAAAGGTTAAAAGGAAGGTGTCTGTACGATGGGTTGATGGGTAGTTCATGGAATTTCCCGTTCTTTCGTGCAGGCACTTTTTATTGAGCGTCTGGTTTACTATCCATAGATACTTAGAAAAAATAATGAAGAGGGTGGATCATCAATGAAATGGTCTGAAGTATGTGTCCATACGACAACAGAAGCGGTAGAACCGGTTTCGAACATTCTACATGAGTCAGGAGCGAGCGGGGTCGTTATTGAAGACCCGTCGGATATGAATAGAAAGGAAACGAAACTGGGTGAAATTTACGAATTGAACCCGGACGATTATCCAGCAGAAGGGGTTTATGTAAAAGCCTACCTGCCTATGAACAGTTTTCTTGGGGAAACTGTCGACGGGATTAAAAAAACCGTATCAAATTTAACGGAGTTCGGAATAGATATTGGACATAATAATGTGACAATCAGCGAAATTCATGAAGAAGATTGGGCAACCGCCTGGAAAAAATATTATAAACCCGTCAAAATATCAGAAAAAATCACCATCATACCGACATGGGAAGATTATACGCCGGTATCCAGTGATGAAATCATTATTGAAATGGACCCTGGAATGGCTTTTGGTACAGGAACTCACCCGACGACAGTTCTTAGCATACAGGCCTTGGAGCAGTACTTAGAAAAAGGTGATAAGGTACTTGATGTCGGTGCTGGATCTGGAATACTAAGTGTAGCTTCCGTCCTTTTAGGAGCTGAGCATGCTTATGCTTATGATTTAGATGACATAGCCGTTTCTAGTACAAGGAACAATGCCGCTTTAAATGGTGTGGAAGATAAAGTTACATCAAAACTCAATGACCTTCTTGAAGGCGTAGATTGGGAAGCGGATTTAATTGTGTCGAACATTCTGGCCGAGATTATCGTCAAATTTACAGATGATGCCTATCGTGTAGTTAAGCCAGGAGGTTATTTCATAACTTGTGGAATTATTTCTGGGCGTAAGGAAATGGTCCGGGACCAATTAATCCAATCAGGGTTTGAAATTATTGAAACAAACAAGATGGAAGACTGGGTAAGCATCATCGCTAAAAAACCGGAGTGATTGTATGCAACGTTACTTTGTTGAACAAGAATGTTGGAACGAAGCCACCTTTTATGTGAGTGGAGAAGATGCCCATCATATGGTGAGAGTTATGAGAATGAGAGAAGGGGACAACCTCGTAGCCATCCATCCAGAAAAGGGTGCCGCTTTAAGCGAAATCACGAATGTGGTAGAGGGTGTTGTTTATTGTACAGTTGTTTCCTGGATGGAGGAAGACCGGGAGCTTCCTGTCCATGTGACAATCGTAGCGAGTCTTGGAAAAGGGGATAAGCTGGAACAAATTATCCAAAAGGGGACAGAACTTGGTGCTTCTGCTTTTATTCCATACCAGGCTGATCGTTCTGTAGCTAAATGGGATCAGAAAAAAGCAGTCAAAAAGGTGGAGAGGTTGCAAAAGATATCCAAAGAAGCGAGTGAGCAGTCCGAACGAACCAGGGTTCCTAAGGTACAACCTGTTCATACTCTCCATCAGCTTTTGGAATTAAAAGAGCGCTATGAGCACTGTTTATTTGGATATGCAGAAGAGGCACGACAGGAAACGTCTCCCTCTTTAAGTTCAGTCATCGAATCAGTGAAGCCTAAAGAAGCTATTTTAGTGGTTTTCGGACCTGAAGGTGGATTCTCTGAAACCGAAGTGGAAAAACTTTTACAAGAAGGGTTCAAGTCAGTTCGGCTGGGTCCACGAATTTTACGAATGGAAACAGCGCCTCTTTATTTCCTATCGAGCCTCTCCTACAAATTGGAAGAAGCTTAAAATGCGTAAGCAAACTCGCATTTTAATCGCTTTCATGCTAAGATAGAAGAGATGTACGAACAACTTAAATTTGAAAGGGCGATCTACAAATGGAACAAAATCTAGCTAAAATGATTGATCATACACAGCTTAAACCCGATACACTGAAAGATAAAATCACACAAATATGTACAGAAGCAAAAGAACAAAATTTTGCTTCCGTATGTGTAAATCCTCACTGGGTTTCTTACTGTGCAGAGTTACTAGAAGGAACAGACGTGAAGGTTTGTACAGTGATTGGTTTCCCACTAGGAGCGACAACGAAAGAAACAAAAGCTTTTGAAACAAAGCAAGCTATCGAAAAAGGCGCGACTGAAGTGGATATGGTGATCAATATCGGTGAATTGAAATCAGGAAATCACGAACTAGTTCAGCAGGACATTGAAGCAGTCGTACGTGAAGCGGAAGGAAAAGCTATTGTGAAAGTAATCATTGAGACTTCCCTGCTCACGGAAGAAGAAAAAGTTACAGCATGTGAACTTGCAAAAGCTGCAGGAGCAGATTTTGTTAAAACATCTACTGGTTTCTCCGGTGGAGGAGCAACGGTAGAAGATATCAGCCTTATGCGTAAAACTGTCGGCCCGGATATGGGTGTGAAAGCCTCCGGTGGAGTGCGTGATTACGAAGGTGCAAAAGCAATGATCGAAGCTGGTGCTACCCGTATCGGTGCAAGCTCCGGAATCGCTATCGTAAACGGCGAACAAGGAACTTCTGATTATTAATAAAACATATAAAAAGAAGCCATCTCAAAAAGGAGATGGCTTCTTTTTATATGTTTTATGAGTATAAAGACCAACCCATATCAAGCTTTTCGCATGCAGAATAGCGTCCTTAGAAGTTCGTTCTGTTCGAATGACAACTTGCAAAAGCGACTTATTCCAGAGGTTGTTTCGAGATGCTTATATGACGAGGGGGCGGAGGGGAATGGCGAGACTCCTACCTTAAGTGTGCAGGCGCCTCGATACAGCGGCGTATGGACTGGACTGAGCTGGCGGAGATAAAGGAAACACGGAGAGCGTAGCGATTCGATGTTGACTTATCGTACAGAAGCGAGGGAAGTCTCACTAGCCGCTAGGCGCCGTAACCGGATATCTAGGAGGAAAAATTGCTTGGTGAGACCCCACAGGACACAGTCCGAGGATGCTCACCGCGCTCCTGCGGAAAGCGAGTCATTCCCCGCAGCCCCCATACACTCAACAAAAGTTTCGAAACTGAGTCTTCAAGAATAGGAAGCTATAGTGGAGGTGAGGGTAGTATCGTTTGACTTTAGAGTTGATTTGAAAGATTGTATAGAAAAGGAGGGATGAAATGAAAAGGAAAGATCATGTCAAAATGCATAGTTATCCAGGAATGGTTGCCGTTGTGGGAGTTTTTCACGAAGGCAAAGTAAACTTTATGGCAGCCGGATGGCACGCCTATCTTTCTATGTCTCCACCAATGTACGGCGTAGCTATAGGAAGAGAACGGCATACATATGATATGGTGAAAAAATCGAACCGATTTACGATTAACTTCCTCCCCTTTGATGATGCTGGCTTTATTCAATACAGCGGAACGGTTTCAGGTGCAGAGGTGGATAAAACCCAAACATACGGTCAACCTTGGAGAATGGAGGAGGATTATCCCCTGCTTGAACGTGCTTATCTTGCCTACGAGTGTAGAGTTCATCAAATCGTTCCTACAGGAGACCATGACTGGGTGATCGGTAACATCGAAGGCTGCCACTACAAAGAAGAAAAATTTCTTGAAAATGGCTTGCCGAACTTTGAGGATTTGAACATTCCGCTTTATCTCGGGCGTTCAAGTTATGTAAGTTTGAATGATGAGGTAGAGATTAAAGAAGTTAAAGACCCTTTATCTTTCAAAAAAAGTTGACCATATGAGATGCATATAATATAATTGTCAAAGGTATGGGGGGTTCCCATACAAGAGAAACAGTTTTGTTTGCTTCGGAGGGAGGGAAATTAGCATGTCAAAAACAACTCGCGTTCGTAAAAACGAGTCTCTTGAAGATGCTCTTCGTCGCTTTAAGCGTGATGTATCAAAAAGTGGTACATTAGCGGAATATCGTAAGCGTGAATATTACGATAAGCCTAGCGTACGCCGTAAGAAAAAGTCTGAGGCGGCTAGAAAGCGTAAGTAATTA
The DNA here is from genome assembly GCF_035818575.1 of Halobacillus sp. HZG1. NCBI lineage: Bacteria > Bacillati > Bacillota > Bacilli > Caryophanales > Bacillaceae > Halobacillus > Halobacillus sp. HZG1. The sequence continues at coordinate 78,893 of NZ_JAYLVQ010000037.1, read as the reverse complement.
AAGAGGGTGTTGAAGAGATGACAATTACAGACCGTCTCACCCAGGATATGAAAACAGCCATGAAGGCCCGTGATAAGGAAAGATTATCAACGATCCGCATGGTGAAAGCTTCTATGCAGAATGAAGCCATTAAACTGGGAAAAGACTCATTATCTGAAGAAGAAGAATTGACTGTTTTATCTCGTGAGGTAAAGCAGAGAAATGATTCCCTCCATGAATTCAAAGAAGCTGGACGTGAAGATCTTGTAGAAGGACTCGAACGTGAAATTGAGATTTTACAAGTATATATGCCGAAACAGCTGACAGATGAAGAACTCAAGCAAGTCGTTGATGAGACGATTCAGGAAGTAGGCGCTACTTCTAAGAGTGACATGGGTAAAGTCATGAGTGCCGTCATGCCTAAGGTCAAGGGCAAGGCCGACGGAACCAAGGTCAATAAGCTCGTTCTTCAGCAACTATCGTAAATATAAAGGCCTCTCTTAGTTAAGAGAGGCCTTTTTACATACACTAAACATCTCTTCAAGGTTTTTTTAAAAGTCGTAAACTTTTTGAAACCAACCCTGCTTTTGATTCGTAAACGTATTATATGATGGGTAGGCTACCTGTAAAGGAGGTGAAATGGATGAAGCGATCTTTTCGTCTAGGTATTTGGGGCACACTCATCCTTTTAGGAAGCGTTTTATCATTTTTCCATCTTCAATCATCTGTTCAGGCAGACGGAGAAGGTCAGACGGTTTATGTCATTCCAGTAAAAGATACAGTAGAGCGTGGGATGGCTGCGTTCCTCACCCGAACGACAGAAGCAGCTCGTGAAAATGGTGTGGATCATATCATATTTGAAATCGATACGCCGGGAGGCCGCGTGGATGCGGCAGGCGACATCGGACAAATCTTTCAGGATTTGGATGTTCCGAATAGTGCATTTGTAACGAACAGGGCCTATTCCGCTGGTTCGTACATTGCTTTAAACGCAGATGCTATCTACATGAAACAGACAGCGACCATGGGGGCTTCCGGGGTTATTAATTCTGATGGGACAGCTGCTGATAAAAAGGCTCAATCAGCCTGGATTTCAGCTATGGTAGCCGCGGCTGAGTCTACAGGGCGTGACCCTTTATATGCACGGGCTATGGCGGATGCATCCGTTGATTTAAAGGATTATGGAGCTCCTGAAGGAGAATTTTTAACATTGGGGGCAACGGATGCGGAAGAGGTAGGCTATGCTGAAGGGATTGTGGATGACCGTAATGAGCTTCTCAGTGTGCTTGGTTTGTCTGATGCAACCGTCATAGAGGAGACCCCTACTCTTTCCGAGAACATTGCCAGATTCCTGACAGATCCTGTTGTTATTCCGATTTTATTATCCATCGCAAGTATTGGTCTTGTAGTTGAATTGTATTCGCCGGGGTTTGGTATACCAGGAACAATGGGAGCGCTCTCGCTCGTCCTGTTTTTTTATGGTCATATTGTGGCTGGGCTTGCAGGATACGAAGCGATTATACTCCTTATTTTAGGGATTGGGTTAGTGATAGCTGAATTCTTTTTACCAGGAGGTATTGCAGGGATAGCGGGGGTCGTTGCAATTGTATCCTCATTGATGCTTTCATCAGAGGATATGGGGCACATGGCCATGAGTATAGGCATTGCTCTTTTAGTAACGATTGTTGTATCCATTGTACTATTTAAATTCGTTGGTTTGGAAAGAGGATTCTTTCGTCATATCATTTTGAATGATTCCACTTCATCTGAACAAGGTTATGTATCTTCACAAAACCGTTTGGATTTAATCGGTATGGAAGGAGAAACGATTACGCCACTCCGACCTTCCGGGACAGCGGATTTTGATGGTGAACGGTTGGATGTCGTGACTGAAGGTGGTTTCATTTCTGTGCATCAAGCAGTGAAAATTATAAAAACAGAAGGTTCACGTATCGTTGTGCGTGAGGTTGAAAAAGTAGAACAAGAGGAGGAAACAAAGTGACACTTGAACAATTAATGCCAATCATCATCATTGGTATCATAATTATTGTAGTAGCGGTGTTGTTTACATTCATACCTGTCATGCTATGGATTAGTGCGTTAGCTGCAGGCGTGAAGATTAGTATTTTTACATTAGTAGGTATGCGGTTAAGAAGGGTTATTCCTTCCCGTGTAATCAATCCGCTAATTAAAGCTCATAAAGCAGGTGTGAATGTGAACACAAACCAGCTGGAGAGCCACTACCTGGCAGGTGGTAACGTTGACCGTGTAGTAAACGCTCTTATCGCAGCACAAAGAGCGAATATTGAACTAAGTTTCGAGCGTTGTGCAGCCATTGATCTTGCTGGCCGTGATGTATTGGAAGCTGTCCAAATGAGTGTAAATCCTAAAGTTATCGAAACGCCATTTATCGCAGGTGTAGCGATGGATGGGATTGAAGTAAAAGCGAAAGCGCGTATTACCGTAAGGGCAAATATTGACCGCCTCGTCGGTGGTGCAGGCGAAGATACTGTCATTGCACGTGTTGGTGAAGGAATCGTATCCACGATCGGGTCCAGTGAAAATCATAACAAAGTATTGGAAAATCCAGATAGGATCTCCCAAAATGTATTAGGAAAAGGTTTAGATGCTGGAACGGCCTTCGAGATTCTTTCTATTGACATTGCCGATATTGACATCGGTAAGAACATTGGTGCGATCCTGCAAACAGACCAAGCGGAAGCAGATAAGAATATTGCGCAGGCAAAAGCCGAAGAGCGTCGTGCTATGGCGATCGCTCAAGAACAAGAGATGCGTGCCCGTGTACAAGAAATGCAGGCGAAAGTGGTTGAAGCAGAAGCTCAAGTCCCTCAGGCGCTTGCTGAAGCTTTGCGTTCCGGTAAAATGGGTGTCATGGATTATATGAACTATCAGAACATCAATGCGGATACGGATATGAGGAACACACTCGGGAAAATGTCCGATGAAGAGGAAGAAGATAAATAATCCTTGATTAATTTAAAGGAGAGTTTGTATGGGAGATTTGATTGAACTCATTTTCAGCAATTTCCTTATTCTTGCGGCTATTATTGGCGGGATTATCAGCTGGTTCAGCGGTATGACAAAAGAAAATGAGAATAAACAAAGACCTGAAAAGAAGACATCTCCAATTCCCCCTGCTTACCCTAGTGGTCCTTCAAGGAATTTTCATGAAGCAGAAACCAAGGATCAATCAGGAGAAGATAGGTTAAGGGATTATTACGAGACCAAACAGAAGAAACTTGCTGAAGTTGAGACATTTCGATCTGAAGAACATCAAAAAGAAGATGAGGAAATGTATGCTCATACGTCAGCGGAGTCAAGAAAAAAACAAAAGATATCTTCTGAGTTGAATTTAAATGGTCCACTAATAGAAAAAACAAGAAAGTGGGATAAAAAGCGGTTAGCTGAAGGGATTTTAATGTCTGAAGTACTCGGTCCGCCCCGGGCTCGCAAGCCTCACAGCTCCCACCCACGAAAAAGATAAGCAGAACGCACGAATTGTAGTGATACAATTCGTGCGTTTTTCGTATAAATGAAAAGAGGGGAGGGCGTCACATGTCAAAATGGCAGCAGCAAATACGGACTTGGATCAGTCGTTACTTTGATTTACCATCTGATGTCATGTTGGATCTTCCTAGAATCACAACCATCGGGTCCATTCATGTGTACATAGAAAATCATACAGGCCTCCTTCATTTTTCTGATGAAGAAGTTAGAATTCAATACAAAAAAGGTCAAGTTCGGATTTTGGGTAAAGACCTTGGAGTGAAAATGATGCTGAAGGAAGAGCTATTACTGGAAGGTGAACTCAAGTCTGTAGAATTCTTGCCGGAATCAAAAGGGGGGTGAGACGATGAAGAACCAGCATGATTTCTTTCAGGGAATCATGACGGTACAAGTAGAGGGACCGTTGATCGAGCCATTTTTACAAGCATGCACGAAACGTGGCTGTCATATTACAAATATGAGAAGATTGGATGATTCTCTAGTCATTTTAACGATTCGATTAAAGGACTGGAAAACCTTCAGACAATTGAGGAAGAAATACCGTTGTAAAATATCCATCAAGAGTGGGAAAGGTCTTCCGTTTCTTATCCAGCATATGGTTGGGAGGCTTTCGGTTCTTCTCGCCTTCATCGCAGCGGTAGTGATCATTTTTGTGCTCGCGAATACGTTGTGGTCCATTAAGGTGGACGGCCTTTCACCGGAACTTGAAGCAGATGTTGAAAGTAAGTTGAATAGTTATGGTGTCTCTCCTGGAAAACTAACGATAGGGATGAAGGATCCTATCGAAATACAACAGCAGTTATTAGAAGATATTCCTGATTTGTTATGGATCGGTGTGAAAAAGCAAGGGACGAGCTATCATTTGTATGGTGTGGAAAAAACGAGATACGATATAGAGAAGAATACTCGCCCTTCCAATCTTGTAGCAGCTAAAAAAGGAATGATTATTGAAACATTTATAAAGAAGGGTCGACCGATGGTGTCGGTTCATGATGTTGTACAAAAGGGACAAATTCTTGCTACGGGTCAGCTGGTAGAAGAGGAGGATCTATTTATACACTCTGAAGGGGAAGTGATTGCAGAAACATGGTATCGCGTCGCTCAGAATCTCCCTATGAAACAAGTGCTTTCCTTAACGGATGGTTTCGTGGAAAGTGAATATCATTTGAAGATTGGGAAGTTCTCTATTCCTGTTTGGGGGTTCTGGCGTGGAGGGGAAGGAAACTTTAGGGAAGAATCTCATACCTCAGACTGGAGTATCTTTGGGTTCCGAATTCCAGTGAACATGAAAACGATTAATTACTTCTCCATTGATCGAAAAGCCTATGAATCATCTCGTAAAAATATCGAGAAAATAGGGATATCTTCAGCAAGGAGCAACCTTCAACAAGAACTCGATCCAGATGCGGAAATAAAGGATGAAAAAGTTTTGCACCTCAGTGAGGAGAATGGTAAAGTAAAATTAATCCTAATGTACAAAGTTTATGAAAATATTGCAGTTACCAAGTATGTAAGTCAAGGAGATTGAGTATGCCAGAAGATTTAAAAACAATGGACATTCAATTAGATAATACAACAGAAGCATTAGCTCTTTTTGGTACAGAAGACCGTAACCTTAAGCAAATTGAGGAACAGCTGAAAGTTACGATCATTTCACGTGGGGAACAAGTGAGAGTATCCGGTCAAGCGGAACATGTTCAGCTCGTGGAGGAAATCCTCAACAGCGTTCTTGCAATTATCCGTAAAGGTTTAACTGTTACGGAACGAGATGTCGTATACGCTGTGGAACTTGCTAAAAAAGGGAAAATCAACCAATTCGAAGCATTGTTCGAAGATGAAATCACGAAAAACTCAAAAGGGAAATCAATCAGAGTTAAAACACTTGGTCAGAGAAATTACATCGCAGCCATTAAGAAGAATGACCTTGTCTTTGGTATTGGCCCTGCTGGTACAGGGAAGACCTACCTTGCTGTGATTATGGCCGTCAATGCTTTGAAAAATGGAGATGTGAAGAGGATCATTCTGACTCGTCCGGCAGTGGAAGCTGGAGAAAGTTTAGGTTTTCTTCCGGGTGATCTTAAAGAGAAAGTTGATCCTTATTTAAGGCCGCTTTATGATTCTTTGCACGATGTATTCGGCGCAGAACATACGGCACGATTGATCGATAGAGGATCGATTGAAATTGCTCCGCTTGCTTATATGAGAGGGCGGACATTGGATGATGCTTTTGCTATTTTGGATGAAGCTCAAAATACGACACCTGAACAAATGAAGATGTTTCTGACTCGTTTAGGATTCGGTTCAAAAATGATTATCACTGGAGATATCACACAAGTGGATCTTCCAAAAGGCGTGAAGTCCGGTTTGCGAGTCGCTGAGGAGCGGTTAGCTAAAGTGAAAGGGTCTGCCTTCATTCATTTGGATCAATCCGACGTTGTCAGGCACCCTCTTGTGCAGCGGATTATTGATGCATATGAGGAGGAAAGTAAGTAAGGCCCAGTGATTGGGTCTTATTTATTGTTCTTATTTGGAATTATATGGGAAGGGGTGGGGTGTTTTGAAGGAGCGATTCCTTCTACAGCTTCAAAAACTTAACCTGCATAAGTCGAAGCTGTTGCCGGCATTATCAGGGCTTATTGTGGCTATTTTCTTTTTCGCGCTCTCTATTCCAAATGTTTACACACAAACCTACGAGCTGGAGAAATACAGCACAGCGCCCGAAACGATCCGTTCCCCCATTACCATAGAGAATAAGAAAAAAACAGAACAGCAACTAAGAGCAGTTACTCAGGCGGTTGAGGATCAATATACGATTTCTGAAGATATTGCAGAAGAACGCCTTGGTATGGTAAATGAAATCTATGAAGTGGTAGAAGAAACAAAAAGTAAGGAGGAGAACCTGACTAAAGACGAACAATTAATTATGATTGAATCGCTTCTGTCAGATGAACTTTCTAAAGGTCTCCCTTCAGAAGCTTTTCTGCCGTTGCTGAAAGCAGAGCAATCGTTGTTGAACGAAAGCCACCGATTGTTAGAAACCCTTCTACATAACTACTTTAATGAAGGGGTGCAAGGGTCAGAAGTTAAAGATCTGGAAAGAAGGATGGAGCTGGAAATTCAATACTCAGAAACACCATCCTTTTTAAAACCAGTCCTTACGGATATAGGGACCTATGCTCTTGTCGAAAACGCTTTGTTCGATCATGAGAAAACAGAGGCAGTCATTAAAAACGCTGCTGCAACTGTGGAGCCAGTCATGATTAGAGCGGGAGAAGTGATTGTGTCAGAGGGGTCTATGATAACTGGAGATCTCTATGATGATCTTTTGTTGACGGGATTGCTCGATCAACAACGCAACCTACTGCCATCCGTTGGACTGGCCATATTTGCGCTCCTTTTAGGCGCAATTTTGTACACAGAATTCAGGAGAGCTGTTAAAAAGGAAAACTGGACATTCCGTCCTATCTTCATTTCCACCTTTGTTTCCTTATTGATCATTACGCTTATGAAGGTTTTCAGTTTGTTTGGATCAATGGAACAACCTGTGTACTTTCTTGTCCCGGCTGTTACAGGCGTCATGATTGTAAGGATCCTCTGTTCTGAACGTTTTGCGATCGTACTGGCGGTAGTGTATTCTTTGATGGCCTGCTTGTTGTTCAACGGACAGTTAGCTGGAGCACTTCATGCAACCGCAGGCATGTATTTGCTGCTTTCTCAGTTGGCAGGGATTTATTTCCTTACTCCAAGTAAAGAAAGGTTGTCCATTGTTCGAGCAAGTGTGGGGGTTGCTTTTATCAATATATGTGCAATCCTGTTTTTTCTATTCATTTCTTTTGAAAAATACACCTGGTCGGAAGTGTTTTTGTATGGGGGGTATGGAATTGCCGGTGCCTTTCTTTCGTCAGTTCTGACGCTCGGTCTCCTTCCCTTTATAGAGACTGGTTTCGGTGTCCTTTCTGATCAAAAATTGCTGACTCTTGCCAGTCCCAACCATCCAATCTTACGTAAAATACTCACGGAAGCCCCGGGTACGTATCATCACAGTATCATGGTAGCCAATTTAAGTGAAGCGGCTTGTGAATCAATTGGAGCTCATGGTCTTCTTGCGCGTGTGGCATCCTATTATCATGACCTCGGAAAAACCGTCCAGCCTCGTTATTTTATTGAGAATCAAATGGGTATGAAAAACCCACATGATTTCATGAAGCCTGAACAAAGTGCAGAGATAATCATCAATCATCCATATGATGGTGCGAGAATGTTGAAGGAGCATAAGTTTCCAGAAGAGGTCATCGATATTGCTGAACAACACCATGGAACGACGCTTTTGAAGTATTTTTATTATCAGGCAAAGGAAATGAATCAGGATACAAAAGAAGAAGATTACCGTTACCCAGGTCCTAAACCTCAAAGTAAGGAAGCGGCGATTGTGTGTATTTGCGATTCTGTGGAGGCAGCTGTTCGGTCATTGAATCATCCAACAGAAGAAAAACTTAAAAAAATTGTGGCGTCCATTTTAGAAGACCGCATGCTTGATGGTCAGTTGGATGACAGCAATCTGACGTTTAATGAGTTGAAGAGAATGGAAACAGCCATATGTGAAACGTTACAGGGTATTTTTCACTCGCGAATTGAATATCCGGTAACGAAACCATTAGTCAAGGAGGCAAAATAATATGATTACCATCGATTTTCAAGACGAAACCAATTCAGTAGATGAAGCATTTGTTGATATGATTCAACGGATTATCCGTTTTGCAGGGGAAAAAGAAGAAGTTAAGGGGGATGCGGAAGTCTCTGTCAGCTTTGTGGATAACAAGGAGATTCAGGAAATCAACCGCAATTATCGTCAAAAAGATGAACCTACAGATGTCATCTCTTTTGCGATGCAGGAGCTTGGTGAAGACGAAATGAATGTGTTGGATGAGAATATGCCGCTTATGCTTGGCGATATTATCATTTCCGTCGATAAGGCCAAAGAACAAGCGGAAGACTATAATCATTCTCTTGAACGTGAATTCGGCTTCCTCGCTCTACATGGCTTCTTGCATTTGCTTGGTTACGATCACATGAATGAAGAAGATGAAAAGCAGATGTTCGGAAGACAAGAGGAAATTTTACATGAGTTCGGACTTCAAAGATCCTAATAAGAAGAAAAAAATCGGCTTTCGTTTCGCTTGGAATGGGATAAAGGAAGTGTGTAGCTCGGAGCGCAACTTCCGCATTCATCTGTTGGTTGCTCTGTTAGTCATCATCGCTGCCTTTATGTTCGGTTTGTCAAAGGGGGAATGGGTGACCATCCTTCTCATCATATGCATGGTATTAAGCCTTGAAATGGTCAATACAGCTATGGAAAGACTGCTTGATTTTTACCATCCCGAACAAAACCCCATTATCGGTTCGATTAAAGATATTACGGCTGGCGCGGTTCTTGTAGCAAGTATTGGGGCGGTCATCATAGGAATGATCATTTTCCTGCCCAAGCTTTTCCTGATATGAGATTAGGAATGAACTTGAGAAGATGATATAGTAAGATAGAGTAGAACGAATGTGTGATATTTATTGGAGGAACATTTATGACAGAGAATTTCAAGTCGGGTTTCATTACAATCGTCGGCCGGCCGAATGTGGGCAAATCGACGTTCATGAATCGTGTGATCGGTGAAAAAATCGCCATCATGAGTGATAAACCCCAAACAACCAGAAACAAAATCCAGGGAGTCATGACAGATAAAGACTCACAGATCATTTTCATCGATACGCCTGGTATCCATAAACCCAAGCACAAACTTGGAGATTACATGGTCAACGTTGCCGAAAATACATTAAACGAAGTAGATGCTGTCCTTTTTATGATCAATGCAGAAGAAGGATACGGCAGAGGGGACCAATTTATTCTGGACCGCCTGCAGCGTGTCGAGCAGCCTGTTTTTTTAATCATCAATAAAATTGACAGGGTCCACCCGGATGACCTGCTGCCACTGATTGATCAGTACAAAGAGAAGCTTGATTTTGAAGAAATCATTCCAATTTCGGCGCTTGAAGGCAACAACGTCAATCATTTACTTGACGTCCTGAAAAAACATCTGCCTGAAGGTCCGCAGTTCTACCCGGAGGACCAAATCACGGATCATCCGGAACGCTTTGTCATCAGTGAATTTATCAGAGAGAAAGTTTTACACTTAACTCGCGAGGAAATCCCTCACTCCATTGCTGTGGTCATTGAATCAATTGAGCCTCGGAATGAACACGATAAAGTACAGATCCAAGCGGCCATCATCGTTGAACGTAAGTCTCAAAAAGGCATCATTATCGGTAAGCAAGGAAGTATGCTGAAAGAGATCGGTAAGCGGGCTAGAAGAGATATTGAATCTCTGCTGGGAAGCAAAGTCTATTTGGAACTCTGGGTCAAAGTGCAGAAAGACTGGAGAAACAAACAAATCCAACTCAGTGATTTCGGTTATCGCGAAGACGAATATTAAGGGTTGGAAAATATTAAGCCTTATGTTTTCGGTCAGGGGAAGCATTCTAGGAATGTACACTCGTTTAGCGATGATAAGAAAGGCGGTGTTTCTTGTGCGCGACAAGCTTTCATGGAACGTTTTCAGTCAAACAGGAAGTGTGGAAACATATTTATTGATGAAAGAATTGGAGTCTCAAGATCAGCAGTCTCAAGAACAGTTCGCTTCCCCTACTGAACCAATATCTACGGATGATCTTCATTCGTAAACGGAGCAGGTGAGCCATTTGATGGACAAGGTGGAAGGAGTCGTCATCCGGACGAATAATTACGGTGAAACACATAAAATCGTCACGATGATGACACGGGAAAAAGGTAAAATAGGCGTAATGGCTCGTGGGGCTAAAAAGCCAAAGAGCCGGATGTCCTCAATCACCCAACCATTCATCCACGGCACATTTTTAATTCAAACAGGGTCCGGCTTAGGATCAATGAGTCAAGGGGAGATGTTATCATCCCTGAGGTCTATTCGCGAGGATATTGTAAAAACGGCGTATGCGTCTTACATCGCAGAATTGACAGATAAACTCATTGAGGAAAAGCAGCCGGATCCTTTTCTTTATGAACAGTTGCTTCAAACGTTTCAATGGATGAATGAAGGAAAAGATCCAAACATCCTGACGTTGATGTATGAATTGAAAATTTACAAAAAAGCGGGGTTTGCTCCGGTCGTCGATCACTGTATCCAGTGCGGAAGCCAGGAAGGTCCTTTTGCCTTTTCTATAATAGAGGGTGGCCTCTTATGCTTTCGTTGTAAACAGCGGGACCCACAGGCCTACGGTTTGCCGGATCCTTTACCAAAATTGCTGAGGGTCTTTTTACATATGGATGTGAAGCGGCTTGGTCAAATTACGATGAAAGAAGAGAATAAAAAATTATTGCGTCATATCATGGATGAATACTATGATCGATATGGTGGATATTTCATTAAATCAAAGAAATTTTTAAAACAGCTGGATTTGTTTTCAGACTGAGGTTTGACAATTTTGCTGAAATTAGAGTATGATTCTATTACTAAATAACGTGTTGCTGTGAAAGAGAGTAGTAACCGGTTTTTACGTTTCCAAAAGCGAGCTTGTGACGGTGAGAGACAAGCGGAAGCCGACTGGTGAAGGCGTTCTGGAGCAATGATGAAAGTGGCTTCCTTATTTAGAGGAAGCAATTAGGGTGGAACCGCGGAGACCCCGTCCCTATGTCTGTATGCAGACGTAGGGACGGGGTCTCTTTTCTTTTGAAACACTCATTATCTAGGAGGAAACGTATGAATATTCAAGACATGATCTTAACTTTGCAAAATCATTGGTCAAAACAAGGCTGTCTTCTTATGCAAGCCTACGATACTGAAAAAGGGGCAGGAACGATGTCTCCAATGACGTTGTTACGAAGTCTCGGACCTGAGCCATGGAACGTTGCCTATGTCGAGCCGTCCCGCCGTCCTGCTGATGGTCGTTATGGCCAAAACCCGAACCGTTTATATCAACACCATCAGTTTCAGGTCATCATGAAACCTTCTCCTGATAATATCCAGGAATTATATTTAGAGTCACTTGAAGCTCTTGGAATTGACCCTAAGAAACACGACATTCGGTTTGTAGAAGATAACTGGGAAAACCCAACGTTAGGCGCCGCAGGTCTTGGTTGGGAAGTATGGCTTGATGGGATGGAAATCACGCAGTTCACCTATTTCCAGCAAATCGGAGGTCTTGAAGCGAAGCCTGTTTCTGCAGAAATCACATACGGTCTTGAAAGACTGGCATCTTACATTCAGGATAAAGAAAATGTCTTTGAATTAGAATGGACCAATGGAGTGACAGTAGGAGATATTTTCACTCAGCCGGAATATGAACATTCCGTTTATACTTTCGAAGCTTCTGATGAGGATATGTTGTTCAACCTATTCTCGACTTATGAAAAGGAAGCACAGCGAATTATGGAACAAGGCCTTGTTTTCCCAGCCTATGACTATGTGTTGAAGTGTTCTCACACGTTTAATTTGCTTGATGCAAAAGGAGTCATTAGTGTAACGGAAAGAACTGGTTATATTTCCCGTGTGAGAAACCTGGCGAGGAAGATTGCTAAAACCTATGTAGAGGAAAGGGAGCGTCTCGGCTTCCCTATGCTGAAGAAGGAGGAGGGTTATCATGAGTAATACCGTATTATTTGAACTAGGTGTAGAAGAGCTTCCCGCTCGCTTTATCAATGATGCTTTGGATCAGCTGGAGGATAAAACAGCTCAATGGTTCAAGGATAACCGGATTCCTTATGGGGAAATCACCGGCTTTGCTACCCCAAGAAGATTGGCCGTTAAAATTACAAACGTTGAAGAAAAGCAGCCAGATATTGAAGAGGAAGCAAAAGGTCCAGCCAAAAAAATCGCTCTTGATGAAGAAGGAAACTGGACGAAAGCGGCCATCGGATTTTCTAAAGGTCAAGGGAAAGATGTAGATGATATCTATTTCAAAGAAATCAAGGGAACGGAATATGTCCACGTCAATAAGTTTATTGAAGGAGAACCGACCACGAACCTTCTTCAAAACTTTCGGGATGTTTTCTTATCGCTAACCTTCCCAAAAAACATGCGATGGGGAAATCGCGACCTTCGTTATGCACGTCCAATCCGATGGATGATCGGTCTTTTCGGAGAAGAAGTCATCCCTTTCACAATCGAAGGCGTAGATACTGGCAATACGACATACGGCCATCGCTTCTTAGGGTCCCAGACCACAGTAGCAGAAGCTGATGCTTATGAACAAACGTTGAAAGACCAATATGTCATGGCATCCGTGGAGGAAAGAAAATCGGAGATTGTCAATCAGTTGAGGAAGCTTGAAAGTGAAAATGAGTGGAAGCTGATGATTGACGAGGATTTATTGAACGAAGTGACGCACTTAGTTGAGTATCCGACCGTTTTCAGTGGCACTTTCTCAGACGAATTCCTTGAAATCCCTGAAGAAGCCCTAGTGACATCGATGAAGGAGCATCAGCGGTATTTTCCGGTACGTTCTTTGAACGGACAGTTGAAACCTCATTTTGTCGGTGTTCGTAATGGGGATGACCAGCACATAGAGACCGTGGCAAGAGGTAACGAAAAAGTTTTGAAAGCACGCCTTAAGGATGCTCAGTTCTTCTATGAAGAAGACCAAAAGGGAAGCATTGATGAAAAAATGCAGAAGCTTTCTCGCATGGTCTATCAGGAGGAACTTGGAACGTTAGCAGATAAAGTACAACGGATTGTAGCCATTACTGGAAAACTTGGTGAATGGATCGGCCTAGAAGAAGCTCAACTGCAAAAAGCGAAACGGGCAGCCGAAATTTGCAAGTTCGATCTTGTAACTCAGATGGTTGATGAATTCACAGAATTACAAGGAACGATGGGGGAAAAGTATGCTCGTATCTTCGGTGAGGATGAAGAGGTGGCCGTGGCTATCAATGAGCATTACATGCCTCGTCAAGCCAATGGAGCCGTACCTGCATCTACCATCGGTTCTCTTGTAAGTATTGCAGATAAGCTCGATACGATTGTAGGTAGTATCTCCATCGGCATCATTCCGACAGGTTCACAGGACCCTTACGGATTGAGACGTCAGGCTTTAGGGATTCTGCAAACCCTAACGGCTCATGGATGGTCCATTCCAGTCGAACAATTGATTGATCTCGTGCATCAATTTTATTATGAATTGGAACTCCCAACTCGTGATGAAAAAGAAGTCCATAAAGACTTGCATGAATTCTTCCGCGTACGTGCGGCTTACTTAATGAGAGAAGAAGGGATTGCTCCAGATGTTGTGGAAGCTGTGTTGGCTAGAGGCATCGGTGTCTATCCTATAACGAAAGCAAAAGCCGTCCTTTTAGTAGAAAAACGTCAGGAACCTTCTTTCAAATCCGTCCATGAAGCACTCGGCCGTGTGCTGAATTTAGCCAAAAAGGCAGACACTGCGGATGTTGATCCTTCTCTGTTTGAGAATGAACAAGAGCGACAATTGCATGTGGCTTATCAACACATACAGGAAGACTATCGACAAGCATTACGAAAGAATCAACTAGATTTGGCCCTGGACCATTTATCCAAGCTTGCTAGTCCCATTCATACGTTCTTTGATGCAACGATGGTCATGGCGGAAGACGAGAGCATACGTCGGAACCGCTTAGGTTTATTAAAGCAAATTTCTGACGATGTCTATGCATTCGCCGACTTGAATGCCGTTGAATGGAAACAACAGTTCTAATCAGCTTTCTTTTCCGATAATTAAAAATGAGCTATAATTAAGAAATAGTATGTCACAGTTAGTGATCGGGGTGAAGAAAGATTGGAACTATCGAACAGGCAAGAACAAATCATTCAAATTGTGAAAGATAACGGGCCAATTACAGGTGAGAATATAGCGGATCAGTTGAACTTGACACGGGCTACGCTGCGTCCAGACTTAGCTATTTTGACAATGGCAGGCTTCTTGGACGCCCGCCCACGGGTGGGTTACTTCTTCACGGGCAAAACAGGGTCTGAACTCTTTACTGAAAAACTGAAGAAGTTCAAAGTGGATGAATATCAATCCCGCCCGATCGTTGTCGAAGAAGATGTATCGGTTTATGATGCCATTTGTGCCATGTTTTTAGAGGATGTAGGGACTCTGTTTGTGACGGATCAACATTCCATACTAACCGGGGTGTTATCAAGGAAAGATCTGCTCAGAGCGAGTATCGGCAATCAGGACTTAACGTCCGTTCCTGTCCATATCATTATGACAAGAATGCCAAATCTAACGGTTTGTGAACCTGAAGATTTGTTATTGGATGCCGCCCAGAAGTTGATTGAAAAACAAATTGATGGTCTTCCAGTCGTCCAACCTGTTGACGAAGGATTGAAAGTAGTGGGCCGACTGACGAAAACAAATATAACGAAAGCACTTGTGGAGTTGGCCAGGGACCAACACCTGTGATTTCAGTGGGGAGGAGGGATCGTTTATGGAAAAGCCCTTAATTTATGTCTTATCAGATTCAGTTGGGGAGACCGCAGAACTGGTCGTAAAAGCTTGTCTCAGTCAGTTTGATGATGGACCTTTTGATTTGCAGCGAATCCCTTATGTAGAAGATAAAGGGACGATTAACGAAGCGGTCCAGCAAGCCAAAGAACATAAAGCAATGATCGGTTTTACATTAGTGATTCCAGAGTTCAGACAGCACCTGAAACAAGAAGCTGAAAAACACGGCATTCAGTGTGTGGATATTATGGGACCAATGATGGAGGTTATGGAAAACCACCTGCAAATTAAACCTCGCCTTGAGCCGGGGCTTGTTCATAAATTGGACGAAGATTACTTTAAGAGAGTAGAGGCCATCGAATTTGCTGTTCGGTACGATGATGGTCGTGACCCACGGGGCATATCCAAAGCCGATATCGTACTGATTGGTGTTTCTAGAACATCCAAGACTCCATTGTCTCAGTATTTGGCTCACAAACGCCTGAAGGTCGCGAATGTACCGATTGTACCGGAAGTACAGCCACCATCTGAATTATTCC
Organism: Halobacillus sp. HZG1; assembly: GCF_035818575.1. Taxonomy (NCBI): domain Bacteria; kingdom Bacillati; phylum Bacillota; class Bacilli; order Caryophanales; family Bacillaceae; genus Halobacillus; species Halobacillus sp. HZG1. The sequence goes on along the minus strand of NZ_JAYLVQ010000037.1, from coordinate 63,348 downwards.
GCGTCGATCCCGATAAATGCATAGGCTTGAGTATCAGTGCAGAAAAACTAAATGATATAAGAAAAGAAAGATTAAAGTCATTAGGACTTGGAGATCAGGCAAGCTATGCGAATATGACACGTATTCAACAGGAAATCGATCATTTCAACCGGATTGTGGAGCGGATTGGTTGTCCAGTAATTGATGTTTCAAACAAAGCGGTTGAAGAGACAGCCAATGTTATTATGAACAAATTACGTCAGAATGCCCAGGAATAGTACAAATAGCGGAAGTCGCGCTTTGATTAAGCGCGACTTTTGTTGGGAAGAATGAAATTAGGTACAATTAGACATAGCGTAAACGATAGGAATGTATTATAATATCTATTTGTGGTAAAAATCCTTATAATGAAGGGATGTCCATTCCTAAAAAAATTTTCTGACCATGCGCTATTAAAGGCACTTACTTTTCAGAAAAATAAAACATTCACTTTTAAGGAGGATTCTACCGCTTATTGTAGAAATATTGATACTATGCCAAATTTAAATGTTCATATTTATGTCGATGCAGATAGCTGTCCAGTACAAGAAGAAATCATCGATGTTTGTATGCAGTACGATCTACATCCTTATTTCATAGCGACCGTTAATCATTATAGCCAAGAGAAGGCAGAGGCTGGATGGAGGTTCATGGATGATGGATCGCAATCTGTCGATATGTATATCCTCAATCAAGTGGAAGAAGGCGATGTCGTCATTACCCAGGATCTTTCTCTGGCTGTATTATTGACTTCTAAAGGGGTTTATGTACTTACTCCAAGAGGTAAACTGGTTAGAGAAAATGATGCAGATAACATCATGAACCAAAAGTTCATACGGCAGCAAACGATGAAGCAGAGAAAGAAATGGAAGGGTCCATCGGCATTTACAGCGGATGATCGCGCAAAGTTCCGATCTGTTTTCCAAAAATTGTTGTCAGAACATGAAGGAATTTAAGCTTTGAACGAGAATAATTGAGTAGTATGGTGATCTTATGGCTGGACATATTCCAGAAGAAAAAGTCGATGAAATTAGAAGATCAACGGATATTGTAGAAGTGATCGGCAATTACGTCGATTTGAAGAAACAAGGCAGGAACCATTTCGGCCTTTGTCCTTTCCATGGGGAAAACACTCCTTCCTTTTCCGTTTCTCAAGATAAGCAGATCTTTCATTGCTTTGGTTGTGGAAAGGGAGGGAATGTCTATACCTTCCTGATGGAGATTGAAGGGTTTAGTTTTATCCAGGCACTAAAACAACTGGCTGAGCAGACAGGTACTGATCTTCCTGATCAACTATCTGAAGAAGCTCCGTCAGAAAAGAGCCAGGAATCTCAGTCGATGCTTGAAGCCCATCAATGGTTGACTAAATTATACCACCATTTGTTAAAGAATTCCAAGGATGGTCGGGAAGCATATCAGTATTTAATCGACCGTGGTTTTACCGATGAAACGATCCAGAAATATCAAATAGGATATTCACCGGATTCCAGAGACTTTGTTGTAACTTTCCTTGAAAAGAAAGGGTATCATCCACAATCAATGGTCAAGGCAGGATTGCTCAGTACCAATGATCATGGAGAATATGCGGACAGGTTCCGTGGGAGAGTGATTTTCCCACTAAGGAATCACTTAGGGAAAACCGTAGCTTTTGCAGGAAGGTCTCTTGGACAACAGGAACCCAAATATCTAAACAGTCCGGAGACGGAACTTTTCCACAAGGGGCGTCTGCTTTATAACTTCGACCTTGCCCGCTCCGCCATCCGAAAGGAAAAAACGGTGATCCTGTTCGAAGGTTTCGGAGATGTCATCTCTGCTGATCAGGCGGGTATTCACCATGCCGTAGGCACAATGGGTACATCGTTATCAAATATCCAGGCGAACCTTTTGAAGAAATACGCAGAGCAGATCATCATTTGCTATGACGGGGACCGCGCTGGAATTGAAGCAGCTGTTAAAGCAGCGAAGCTCTTAAAAAGCGTGGGCTGTCAAACGTACGTTGCTCGTGTCCCTGATGAACTCGATCCGGATGATTTCATTCAAAAGTATGGAGGGGACCGGTTTAAACGTGAAATTATCGATACGAGTGATACGTATATTTCCTTTATGATGAATTACTTGCGTAGAGATTATAATCTGCAAGTAGAAGGAGATCGCATCACTTATATCGAAAAGGTATTACAAGAGATTGCAGGGCTTGACCGTGCTGTCGAACGAGAGCATTACCTGAATGAGATCGCTACAGAATTTCAGCTCTCCGGAGAGACTCTAAAAGAAGAAGTTCAGCGTATTCGATCGCAAAGCGGTGTCAAGGATAAGGAGCCAAAGAACCGATATACTAATGATACAAGGCAGCCAACGGTTCAAAAAAAACTTTTACCCGCTTTTCATAATGCAGAAAGAAAACTGATTGCGTATATGTTGAGAGATCCATATATCGCTGATAAAGTTCAAGAGGAAATCGGAGGAGCTTTCAATATTGAAGACCATCAGGTCATTGTCACCCATCTTTATGCATATTATGAAGACGGCAATGAATCGGATATCAGTCAGTTCGTCGAGATGATTGAAGATGCTTCCATTAAAAATTTGGCGATCGAGCTTGCAATGGCCCCTGTCAGCGAAGAAGTTTCTGATCAGGAAATCCATGATTACATCTCAAGGATTCGATCAGAACAGTGGGATCGAACGGATATTAGAAACCTTGAATCTGAGTTGAAAAAGGCTGAACAGCAAAATGAGCCGATCCGGGCAGCAGAAATTGCGATGGAAATCATCAAACGCAGAAAAGAGTTAAAACATCACTAGGTAGAGTTTGTATAGATTGTTGGAAGGAGGGGGACTTATGGCAGATAAGCAACAGCAGCCATCACGTTCTAAAGAAAATGAGAACCAAACAGAATTGACACTTGAGCAAGCGAAAGAGCAAGTGGTAGAGTTAGGGAAAAAACGAGGGATCCTCGCATATGAAGAGGTAGCGGAAAAACTATCGAGCTTCGAGCTGGATTCTGATCAGATGGATGAATTCTATGAGCACCTGAATGAGCAGGGTGTGGAAGTGATCGGGGATTCGGAATCAGATCCAAGTATGAAGCAATTGAATAAAGAGGAAGAGTTCGACCTTAATGACTTGAGTGTACCACCTGGGGTTAAAATCAATGACCCTGTACGTATGTACCTTAAAGAAATCGGTCGTGTGAACCTGCTATCTGCCAAAGATGAAATCAGCCTTGCTCAACGTATTGAGAATGGTGATGAAGAAGCGAAGCGTGACTTGGCAGAAGCCAACCTTCGACTTGTTGTAAGTATCGCTAAAAGATATGTAGGCCGAGGAATGCTTTTCCTTGATCTGATTCAAGAAGGTAACATGGGTCTGATCAAAGCGGTAGAAAAGTTCGATTATCGTAAAGGTTACAAATTCAGTACCTATGCCACATGGTGGATTCGACAGGCAATTACAAGAGCGATTGCCGACCAGGCTCGTACAATCCGTATTCCTGTCCACATGGTGGAGACGATTAACAAACTGATCCGAGTACAGCGCCAACTTCTTCAAGATCTTGGGCGTGAACCAACACCGGAAGAGATTGCGCAGGATATGGACCTTACTCCAGATAAAGTGCGTGAAATTCTAAAGATTGCACAAGAACCTGTATCCTTAGAAACACCGATCGGGGAGGAAGATGATTCTCACCTAGGTGATTTCATTGAAGATCAGGAAGCAACATCTCCTTCAGATCATGCTGCTTATGAACTGTTAAAAGAACAACTTGAGGATGTTCTCGATACATTGACAGATCGAGAAGAAAATGTACTCAGGCTCCGATTCGGTTTGGACGATGGCCGTACAAGAACACTTGAAGAAGTAGGGAAAGTGTTTGGGGTTACTCGTGAGAGAATCCGTCAAATTGAAGCGAAGGCTTTGCGTAAACTCCGTCACCCAAGCCGGAGCAAACGTTTGAAGGACTTCATGGAATAAAGGTTCTTTCCGACTCAGGGCTCCTTTCGCAAATGGATGCGGGAGGACTCCTGAGTTATCTTTTCTTTTGGAGGCTGCTATGAAGCATGAACGGACACAAACCATTGTTGATGAAATCAGGTACTGGAAACAAAATCGTCTGCTTCCAGATGAATATTGCAATTTTTTGTTAGCGCTTTATACTAAGGGTGAAAATCAAGGAAACAATGAAAGCTCGGGGGCACTAAGTCTAGGCTTTTATATGTTCGTAACAGTGAATGCTTTATTGTTACCCCTTTCATTTCTTGTCATTTATTTTACTGAAATGGGAATCATAATGCAAACAGTGGTTTTGTCGAGTTTTGTAATGGGAGTATGGATTAACGTTCGTTGGTTACAATATAAACAGCCGGACTGGCTTTTTATTCCGCTACTCAATGGCGCTCTGATTCTGCTGCTGATGACTGTCCATCTTAATCAACAAATCATAGGTTCTTTGTTTTCCTTTTACATAACTCTCTCTTTACATTTAATTTTGTGGGTTTTTCTTGGTTGGTTATGGAAAGTGAAAACGCTTTTCTATTCAGGTATCATGGGCTTTATTTTTTTAATAATTTACATTGTTTCATAAGTTTTCACATCAAATCTCTTTAATAAGTAACGGTTTTCAAGTAAAATAAATATAGTCGAATAGACACGAAAATTCTATATGAGGGAATACATAAGGAGGTTGCAACAAATGAGAAAGAACCCTGTGATTCCATTCGCCATTATCGCTGTACTGGGGATCGTCGTTATGATTGTCGTATCTGCAGCGGGGATTAATCAACGCGAAGCTATTCAGAACGAAGAAGAGGGCGGCGGTGAGAAGCAAGAAGAAACCGCAAGTGCAAGTCCTGAAGAATTGTATCAGAACCAATGTGCAAGCTGCCACGGTGGAGATCTTGGCGGAGGAGCCGGCCCTAACCTTCAAGAAGTAGGAAGCCGCTATTCAGCTGAAGAAATTAATGACATCATCGTAAATGGTAAAGGCTCAGCCATGCCTGCTGGTCTTTATACAGGAGAGCAAGCAACTAAATTGGCTGAATGGCTGGCCGAAAAGAAATAACAATAAGATGAAGAACGAAAAGCTTTCTGGCCAATCAGAAAGCTTTTCTTTTATGAGAGGAAAGAGTCTATGAATGTTAATCAATTATCCCAACGTTTAGCACTTGTTGCTGATTATTTACCGGAGGGGGCCCATTTTGCTGACATCGGTTCGGATCACGCGTATCTTCCGTGCTTTGTATGCCTGAAGGACCCGGAAGCAAGAGCTGTTGCAGGAGAAGTAAATCAAGGTCCGTATGATAGTGCGAAAAGCGAAGTGGAAAAACATAAGCTTGAGAACCGCATCGAAGTCCGTCTCGGGGACGGGCTCGCAGTTGTTGATCCAGGAGAGATAAAGCAAGTGGTCATTGCAGGTATGGGTGGACCTTTAATCCGTGATATTCTGGAAAAAGGGAAGGAGAAGCTTTCTAATGTCCACCGGATTGTCGTACAGCCCAACATCGATTCCAGGTCTTTAAGAAGGTGGTTCTTCCAGCATGACTATACACTCGTGGATGAGGCAATTGTAGAGGAAAGTGGGCACATTTATGAAGTCCTTGTTGCAGAAAAGGGAGATCCTTCCTCCTCTTACCATCAGCAGGTGATAGAGAAAGAAATGTGGCTCGGGCCATTCTTATTAAAGAAACGACCGGATCCGTTTATTAAGAAATGCAAAGAGGAATGGAAGAAGAAACAATATATTGTGAAACAGATGAAGCAAGCAACTTCCCCTGATGAAGAAAAATTGAAACAACATCAAAAGGAAATGGAATGGTTAGAGGAGGTATTGCAATCATGAATCGAACGTACACGGCTCAAGATATCATCCGCGAATTTGAAAAATGGTCACCTAAGGGGTTGGCCTTTGAATGGGATAATGTGGGGCTCCAAGTCGGTACACTTAATAAGCAGGTAAAAAACATTATGGTTACTCTTGATGTGTTGGAGAACGTTGTAGATGAAGCGATTGAAAAAGAAGTGGATTTAATTATTGCCCATCATCCTCTGCTTTTTGTCAAATTGAATCAAATCAATTTGGATACACCGAAAGGAAGAATTGTTCAGAAACTGATTAAAAATGACATCACGGTTTATGCCGCCCATACGAACCTTGATATTGCTAAAGGCGGTGTGAATGATGTTATGGCTGAACTGATTGGAGTAACGAGTAGCCGTCCGCTGATTGAAACAGGCAGCGACTCTCTAGTAAAGCTCACTGTTTTCGTCCCGGTAAATCACGCAGATGAATTGCGGAATGCCATCAGTGAAGCAGGTGCAGGGCATATAGGCAATTATAGTCATTGTACGTACCAGCTTTCCGGACAAGGAACATTCAAGCCGGAAGAGGGTACCAATCCATACCTCGGTGAACAAGGAAAGCTTGAGATCGTTGACGAAAAACGAATCGAGACGATTGTTCCAAAGTCACGCCTATCCGGAGTATTGAAAGCGATGGAAGAAGCTCATCCCTATGAGGAAGTCGCTTATGATGTTTATCCATTATTAAACGAAGGGGAACCAGTGGGAGCAGGGCGTGTAGGAGAACTCAAAAATCCTATGGTTTTACGTGAACTCGTAGAGTTAATCAAGAGAGAATACAGTGTTCCTCATGTACGTGTATCTGGAAATATGGATAAAAAAGTGAAGAAAGTCGCGCTTCTTGGAGGCAGTGGTGAAAAATACATTCATAAGGCCAAGAGAAGTGGTGCCGATGTTTATATTACGGGAGACATGACATTTCATATGACACAAGATGCCATGGAGATGGGACTTTCCCTCATTGATCCCGGGCACCATGTTGAAAAGGTTGTCTGTCCAAAAGTAAAACAATACTTGGAAGAGACATGTAACAAAGAGGGAGATTTAAACATTTTTGTTTCCGAAGCGAATACAGAGCCCTTTACCGTTGTATAAGAAAAGGATGAAAGCGTAGGCTTTCATCCTTTTTTTATCTCTTTACTTTTTTTCTGGCACGGACGGGAGGTAAGATTTTTTTCTGTTCAACTTTTGACTCGCGAATCCATGTGCTTTCATCGTTATGATCGAACTGCTCGATGAATTTAATGACTTCTTTTGTTATCGGAGTTGGAGTTGAAGCTCCCGCTGTAACGGCTACTTTCTCTACACCTTCCAACCATTCTAACTGGATTTCTGTCACATCAGCAATACGGTAAGCTGTTGTGCCTGCTTTTTCCATAGAGACTTGGGCGAGTCGATTGGAGTTGTTACTCATCGGGTCACCGACAACCAATGTCAAATCAGCTTCACCCGCCTGCTCAGAAACAGCTTCTTGCCGTACCTGGGTCGCCATGCAGATTTCCTGCTGTTTTTCGAGTTGTGGATACTTTTCCTTTGCCTTTTCCATGACATCATAGACATCCCATTGACTCATTGTCGTTTGGTTGGTGATCATCAATTTGTCATGATCCAGATTAAGTTCTTCCACATCTTCTTCTGTTTGGACGAGATGGACTTTACCTGGTGCTACTCCCATCGCGCCTTCTGGTTCAGGGTGTCCCTTTTTTCCTACGTAAATAACTTCGAAACCTTCAGCTACTTTCTTTCTAATCAAATTGTGGGTGTTTGTGACATCAGGACAGGTGGCGTCTAAAACGGTCAATCCTTTCGCCTTGGCGCGTTCCTTCACTTGAGGAGAAACACCGTGAGCGGTAAAAATAACCGTGCCATCGTGAATGCCTTCGAGCATGTCGCTTCGATTTTTTCCATCTACCGTAATGATCCCTTCTTCCTTGAAGGCATCGGTTACATGTGAGTTGTGGACAATCATACCTAATATATAAATAGGACGTGGCAGGTTTGGGTCTTTAGCTGCGTTACGAGCAATGACCATTGCATCTACTACACCATAACAATAACCGCGAGGGGCGATTTTAATGACTTCCATTGATTAACGTCCTCCTCTATAAATCCAATCCAATAACTTTAAAGATACCATTATCATTATAAAGGGTAAAGGGAAAGATGACAAAGAAAGACGTTCTAAGACAAGGTTATCGTGCAATTTGTCTTCTGCTCTATTATAATAAGGAAGGAACATTTTACATTAAAGGAGAACGGTTATGAGTAAGCATACATTTGAACAATATGCCATCACTTCTACAGTCAGTCGAATTGTAGAAGGGTTAGGCTTTAAAAAACCCACCCCCATTCAAAAGCAGGTACTGCCTGCAGCATTAAGAGGGGAGAGTCTCATCGGACAGTCCCATACAGGATCAGGGAAGACACATGCCTATTTACTTCCACTATTGAACCAGATGGATGAAGAGGCGGACCATGTACAGTTTGTAATTACAGCGCCAACAAGAGAATTAGCCATTCAAATTCAGGATGAAGTGAAAAAGGCCATTCAAATGGCTGGGAAAGAAGAGGTTTGGCGTTCAAAACTCCTCATAGGTGGAACGGATAAGCAGAAAATGGTTGACAAGCTGTCTTCAAGAGCTCCGCATATTGTCGTCGGAACACCTGGTCGTATATTAGATATGGTAAAAGAGGAGGCTATTGACCTCTACCAAGCCAAAGCGTTTGTGCTGGATGAAGCGGATCTGATGCTGGATTTAGGATTCATTGAAGAAGTAGACCAAATTCTCGTCAGGATGGACCAGGATGTACAGATGCTCGTCTTTTCGGCGACCATTCCAGAACGTCTACAGCCATTCTTAAAGAAATATTTGACGAACCCGACACACATTGAGATTGAAGATGACAAACCATCACCAGAAACGATGGAGCACCGCTTAGTCCCGTTAAGACATAAAGAACCAGCCGAAGTCATTGTCGAAATATCGAAGGCGATTCAACCTTATTTGGCTATCATTTTTACAAATGGAAAAAATCATGCCGATGAGCTTGCTGGGGAATTGACGAAGAGAGGTCTTGAAACAGGAATTCTTCACGGAGGTCTTTCACCAAGAGAAAGAAAAAGAATGCTAAAAGAGTTGCAGAACTTGCGTTACCAGTATATTGTGGCCACAGACCTTGCTTCTCGAGGCATCGATATTCAAGGCGTCAGTCATGTGATTAACGCACAAATGCCGAAAGAGGAAGAATTCTACATTCACAGAGTCGGACGAACGGCTCGAGCTGGATTGCAAGGAACGGCTATCAATTTGTATAAGGAATCCGATCTGCCTCTTATTCAGAAGCTCGAGAAAAAAGGACTTACCTTTGAATTTTATGAAGTGAAAAATGGTGAATGGAAAGAAACAAATGCCTACAACGAGAGACAGAACCGTGAGCGCCATGCTTCCGATTTAGAGAAGAAAGCGAAGCAGATGGTACGGAAACCGAAAAAAGTGAAGCCTGGCTACAAGAAGAAAATGAAACAGCAAACAGATAAAAACATGAGGAAGCTGAAGCAGAGTCGTTTCAAGAAGAAATAAGAAAGGATAGATTGTATGTTGAAAATTGGGTCACACGTGTCTATGAAAGGGAAAAAAATGCTGCTGGGCGCCAGCGAAGAAGCAACCTCGTATGGTGCAAGCACATTTATGATTTATACCGGAGCCCCGCAGAATACAAGGCGTCGTCCCATTGAAGAATTGAATATCGAAGCAGGGACTGAGCATATGAAGGCGAATGGCATCACGGACATCGTGGTCCATGCTCCTTATATCATCAATATAGGAAATACAACAAAACCTGAAACTTTCCAACTTGGTGTTGATTTTTTAAGGAATGAAATAGAACGTACAGAAGCTCTAGGAGCAAGGCAAATCGTGCTCCACCCAGGGTCACATGTTGGACAAGGAGTAGAAAAGGGATTGCCGAAGATTATTGAAGGCTTGAACGAGGTACTTCATAAAGACCAAAAGGTCCAAATCGCTCTTGAAACAATGGCAGGAAAAGGCTCTGAAATCGGGAGAAGTTTTGACGAGTTGGCGCAAATCATTGATGGGGTAACCCACAATGAGAACTTATCTGTCTGCATGGATACGTGTCACATTCATGACGCAGGTTATAATGTCATCGAGGATTTCGATGGCGTCTTGGATGAATTTGATAAAATAGTGGGCATCGATCGTTTGAAGGTCGTCCATGTGAACGACAGTAAAAACATCAAAGGAGCAGCCAAGGACCGGCACGAAAATATCGGGTTCGGCCATATCGGTTTCGATGCTCTTCATAAAGTCATTCATCATCCAACATTGAAAGACCTGCCAAAAATTCTTGAAACGCCATATGTAGGGGAAGATAAGAAAAATAAGAAGCCTCCGTATCGCTATGAAATCGATATGGTTAAAGAAGGCGTTTTTGATGAAGGTTTAAAAGAAAAAATCATGCAACAATAAAGAAGGAGCCTCTGGGCCCCTTCTTTTTTTGTTAGTTATTAAATAAAATGGCAGGCAGTGGAAGCCTCCGTTTCAAGAATTTATGGGGTCGTTTCCTTGTTGAAGTGTCAGGGGCACTCGGCCAGCTATTCGTTCTCCTGCAGGAAAAAATTTCTCGAAATAAAGTTTTCAACTAATGGGAGTGTTTATTCGATAGAGAATGGAATTTAATCAGGTTTTATCTTAGCCAATGCTCTACTCCGTATTCTTTTGCCATTTTCATGAGCAGTTTATTTACAGATCTTGCTGTATCTTTTGATGTGATTTTTGCAAGTTTACTGAGCATGCGCTTCCGTCCATCGGGGTCGAAAGGGTTATCTTTATTTTTTTTCAATGCTGTGACAATGGCAGTGGCTTCATCCTTAGATATAGGGATTTGATACTTCTGACTATAAAAAAGTAGTTCTTTTACGGTTAACTGCTTCAATTTCTGGGTAATTAACTGTTGTGCCACATTCTTCATAGGCTTATACTCCCTCTCTCCTTATTTACTACACCATATGAATGTTGAGAAGGATTTGTGTTTTTAAAAAATTATGTCTACAAGTGTTTCAATTGAATTACATATTTTATTCGGTTAGTATAAGCAAATGGGTTCAGTGTGGTGCTGGTCAAAAGTACCGGTGCAGAGCGTGAAGGAGTGAAAAACAAATATGAAAGAACAAAAACCTCTTTGGACAACGGGTATGGCATTGCTTCTCGTCATGGTGACATTTTTTGCTTTCAACCAATGGAACCAGAAGCAGGAAAAAGCCCTGGAAGATCAAAAGCAGGAATTGAAAAATAAAAATCAAAAACTATCCATGGAAATTGAACGGTTACAGTCGACGAATGAGTATTTGAAGGAAAAGCCTTCAGCCGAAGAAGAAGAAAGTGGCTATCACACATGGCCGGAAATTGAAAAGAAAGCAGATCGACTTGTAAGTGAGAGTGATGGGAATTTCAAAAAGTCCTGGGCTATGTACCTCGTTAAGGAAGCCCAGCGTTATAAAATCAATCCCTATCTTGTTTATGAGCTCTTAAAAGTGGAGACGGGAGGAACTTTTGACCCTGAGCTGGTGGGACCTGAAACCAAATATGGACATGCGTACGGGATGTCACAATTTATGAAAAATACCGCCCCGTGGATTGCTGATATGGCTGGCTTACCATATGAAGAAGAGTTGCTTTTTGACCCTTATTATTCCATGCAATTATCATTAGTTTATTTAGATTTCTTAAAAAAGAAATATAATAATTGGGACGAAGCACTCACAGCATATCACCGAGGCATGGGTGGCTTGAAAGCATATAAAAAAGAAAATGGACACGCAGAAAGCTGGTATGCAGAAGAGATCCAAGAGAAAGCAGAAAATCATACGACTGTAGTATTAGCGAATTGATTGGGAACGCCTGACTTATAGTCAGGCGTTTTTTTACCATCAACTCCCTTATGTAATTTCTTGTACTCTCCATATAATAATCATGATTCTTCAAACAGAAAGTGAGGGTATTCTAATGCATGATCCGAAAGATACTGTTGAGAATCATCAAAATACGCAAAAAGCTCCTGAGCACGGGGATGAATTAGAGCAAGTTCATGAAGAAGCTGTTGACGAACATGACGAGCCGTCGACAGAACAAGTCCTGAATGAAGCTTTTGAAGAAATCCAAGATCAGGATTTAAGACAGGAACCGGGTTATAAAGAGGCTAGAGCGGCTGAGTATAATGACGTTACTGCTGTCGATGATCATGGTCGTGGATCAGATCAGCCTGTTTATGGCGATAGTTATGAGGAAGAGTTTGCTCAAGAAGCGGCTGTAGGGCCGATAGATGAACCTATGAATAACGAGGAAAAGGAAACAACAATGGAAGAAGAGGAAGATGTTAAAGTGGGGATGGGCTGGCTAGGGTTATCCGCCGCGATCCTTTCTTTCTTTTTTGCTCCGTTAATACTCGGTGCGGCCGGGATTGTTCTTGGGATCATCGGTAAACGAAGAGGAGCCGATACACTTGGCAATATGGCGATTATTGTCAGTGTCGTTTCCATCGCATTTTCTTTATTCTTCGCCCCAATGTATAACTTGATATAAAAAAAGGTGACCCTGTTCAGGGTCACCTTTTTTAGGACTGTTCTTGCTCTTGTTTTAGCTTCTCTTTTTCTTGACGTTCTTTTTCATAGTGTTCTTCAGCCAATTTGTCGACTTCTTTCTTCAGTTCATCGACCATGATGTCTTCAGGTACTTTACGGATGATCTCTCCGTGGCGGAAGAGTAGACCTTCCCCTCGGGCACCAGCAATCCCGATGTCTGCTTCTCTCGCTTCACCAGGGCCATTGACTGCGCAGCCAAGCACAGCCACTTTAATGGGTGCTTTAATGGTTTGAATATATTCTTCAACCTCATTGGCAATAGAAATCAGGTCAATTTCAATTCGTCCACAAGTTGGACAGGAAATTAAAGTCGCAGCGTTAGACGCAAGACCAAAGGATTTGAGAAGTTCTTTCGCTACTTTTACTTCCTCCACAGGGTCAGCACTCAAGCTGATTCGCACAGTACTTCCAATTCCTTTACTTAAGATGGCTCCAAGTCCTGCAGCACTTTTCACCGTGCCGGCAAAAAGAGTTCCAGATTCAGTAATTCCCAAGTGTATTGGATAGTTGAAGGCTGCTGCTGCTTTTTCATAAGCTTCAATAGCCAATTTCACGTCCGAAGCTTTAAGGGATACAATAATATCATGGAAATCAAGATCCTCAAGAATCTTAATGTGATGCAAGGCACTTTCAACCATTCCATCTGCGGTAGGATAACCGTATTTTTCAAGGATATGGCGCTCCAGTGAACCTGCGTTGACTCCGATTCGGATCGGAATGCCCTTTGCTTTTGCTGCTTTTACTACTTCCTCGACTTTTTCACGTTTCCCGATGTTCCCTGGGTTGATGCGGATCTTGTCTGCTCCACCTTCAATGGCTTTCAAAGCCTTTTTATAATCGAAGTGGATGTCAACAACCAATGGAATGTTGATCCGTTTTTTAATTTCAGGAATCGCATCAGCGGCTCTGTCATCTGGACAAGCCACTCGCACGATTTGACATCCGGCTTCCTCCAGACGTTTGATTTCAGCGACTGTTGCTTCTACATCGTGTGTTTTGGTGGTGGTCATGGATTGAATCACAACCTCATCCGATCCACCTATCGTAACGTCTCCGACTCTTACGGGACGAGTATCTTTTCTGTGCGTAATTGCCATTAATATCGCTCCTTTGTATATTCACAAAAAGGTATGCAAGATGAATTCCAATCTTCATTATAAGGGCTATTTTTGCAAATGAGAAGTCAGGAACCTTAAATATGCACATTTGTAAGTTAAATTTGTGTAAACTCATAAATGTTGTCATCATTATATCATGGGAGTAATAGAGAAAAAATAATGGAGACTTTGAAACAAAAAGGGATCTTCGAACGTACATATAGTAATTAAGGAGAGGATGTGAGCCATCATGTTTACTTATGATTGGATCGCTTTGTTTATTACTTTTCTCGGTACGATGTTTTTAATTGGGGAATTACTCGTCAATATGCGTGGATTGTTCGCCATTATCGGCTTTGGCTTTATAACTGTTTATTTCTCAGGTTACCTTGAAACAGAAATGTTTATCGTCATGATGCTCGTTTATTTCCTGGGAATTATACTTATGATCATTGATGGGAAACTGCTGAATGACGGGACTCTTGCGATCATTGGTGCTGCAACGATGATTATTGCTGTTGGCTTTAGTGCACCTAATTGGGTGGCTGGGTTGTACAGTGTTATAGGGGTTATTTTAGGGGGAGCGGCTTCCTTACTGTTCTTGAAAGTTTTCAAACACCGAAAAATGTGGTCGAAAATGGCTCTCAATGATCAAATGTCCTCAGAAATGGGATATAATTCAATGAATGAAAAATACCAGTACTTACTTGAACAGCAAGGCGAGGCCCTAACAGACATGAGACCTGTAGGTACGGTGAAAATTGAGGATGAAGAATACAGTGCTGTTTCCAATGGTCAGTGGATTACGAGAGGCGATCAAATTAAAGTAGTGAAAGTGGATGGTACAAAAATCCTGGTCAAGAAGTTGTGAAATTACCAAACCTTAAAAGATTATTAACAATTCCTTAACACTCTGTCGTCATACTTTGTTTGTGCAATCAATCAAAGAGATGGAGTGTTTATTTTATGAAAGACTCGATAAGACTTAAATCAAGAATTCCAAAAGTTCAATGGCCTCAAATCAATTTGCAAATCAGGTTGACAGTCATTGTTTGTGTCCTTGTGCTTATTTCAGTTTCATTGATTGGTTTCTTTTCTTATACGAAAGCTAAGGAAAATCAAGTAGATCTGGTTCAAGACCGTCTGGAACGTGAGTTGCTGATGGCTCAGGATGTGGCAGAGCAATTGATGTATGCCTTTGTTGGAGATCAGAAAGAATTCTCAAGAAGAATGGAAGGGTATTCGAATGCACAACAAGCAGAAATCCAACAAGATGGTTTATCTTCTGAAGCTTATTTTGTAAATAACAGTGGGGTATATTCCTACCCGTCCATGGATGAAACTTCTTTACCAGAATCACTTTCGCAGGATCTGTTGAATAAAGAGAATGGCACAGAAACTGTAGAGTTGAAAGGGGAGAAATACATACTTTCCTACGCACCCGTCCAAGAACTGCAAGGAATCTATGTTCTAGGAGTACCCGAGAAGGATTTTATGAGTGGAGTACGCCAATTGGCCTTGTACACAATAATATTAGGCTTTATTACTGTCCTTGCGATCGGAGTGATCGTTTATTTTATTGTGGGGAGAATTGTTCACCCAGTGAAACAGATGCAGCGTGTTATGAAGCAAGCGAGGAATGGTGTTTTAAGTGAGGCAGGTTCCATTAGTACGAGTCTTCCTGAGATTAAGTCGTTAAGAAAAAGTTACGAAGAACTTATACATAAGATTGCAGCTATTTTGGACTCTCTACAAGGGACTGTCGATCAACTGGGGAAGGGAGGGGAAAAGATGGATGATTCCTCTCATGAGTTGAAGCTTGTTTATGAAGATTTACGGAAAAGTGTGGATCAAGTTCAAGACGGAAGTGACTTGACTTCTCGATATATGGATAGCCAAAAAGAAGTGTTCGATGAATTGAACAAAGTCTTCGTCCAGTTACATCATACGTTGGAAAACCTTTTTGGAGAACAGGAACGGATGAATGAAGCGGTGCATTCGGGGAATGGAGGAGTCGAACAGGTCGATCAATGTTTTCACAGTTTGAGAAACGAAATTCACGAAATGACTTCGAGAGTGATATCTTTTCAAGACTACATGTCGAACATCCAGGATTCTGGAAACAAAATTCAGGAGATTGCAGAGCAGACGAGGATGCTTGCATTGAATGCTTCTATTGAAGCCGCTCGTGCTGGAGAGCAAGGAAAAGGATTCGCAGTAGTGGCTAAGGAAGTTAGAAGCCTGGCAGATCGGTCAAGAACAGCAGCTGTTGACATTGATCAGCGGATGAAGGATGTGATGTCCCTCGGGGGAGAGCTTTCCAGTCAATTTGACCAAATGGAAAGGGATATTCTAGAGCGACAGCACCAAATGGATATATCGAAGGATGCTTTCGAGCATTTATCAGAAGGTATGAGTGCGTTTAATTTACAATTGGAGTCCACCAAACATCAGTTAAAAGAAGGTGGAGAGGTTATGCCACGAATGGAGAATGTCATTGAAGGTATGAAAAAAGTTATCTCAAACCAGGTTCTTTCCACAGGGAAACTAGTGGATACTTCTGACCGTCAGCAGAGGGCAATGCAAACCTTTGATTCTTTTTCGACTGAATGGATTGAACTCACGCAGGAGCTATCGTTTATCATTGCGTCCAATCAATTTGAGAAGAAAGATTACTCCGATCAGCAAGACAAGGGCGCAGGAGAAAAACAGGAACCAGATTCTCTAATGAAGGAAAAGGCATCATAAAAAAAGGTCCTCTTAAGGTCCTTTTTTTATTGGAAAATTCGGATAACACATGGAAATTGCTTCAGTATTATGCGAATGTAAATTTAATGTTAAGATTCGTGAATTACCTTTACAAAAGTTTTTTCCATGGTTAATATGAGTGAGGTTGTTTAAATAAAGAGAAAAATGATGAAACTTGGATGAGGAAAGGGTGGAGAACATGGAAATCGATGTGCAACAGATGATATTTGAATTCATCGGTGGACTCGGTATCTTTCTATTCGGCTTAAAGTATATGGCGGATGGACTACAACGTACAGCGGGAGATCGTTTGAGGGAACTATTAGACCGTTTCACGAGCAATCCATTTATGGGTGTGATCGCGGGTACGGTCGTTACGATTCTTTTGCAGAGTAGTAGTACGACAACCGTACTAACGGTTGGTCTTGTCAATGCGGGATTCATGACATTCAGACAAGCGATTGGTGTTATTATGGGTGCCAACATTGGTACAACCATGACTGCATTTATTATTGGTATAGATATTAAAGCTTATGGACTTCCAATCCTTGCTGTTGGTGCTTTCCTGCTATTCTTTTTCAAAAGTAAAAAAGTCGCGAACTTTGGTCAGACCATTTTCGGTCTCGGTGCATTGTTCTTTGGACTTGAAGTGATGAGCGGAGGGGTGAAACCACTACGATCATTACAAGCTTTCCAGGATTTGACGGTAAGCATGAGTGATAACCCGATTTTGGGTGTTATTGTAGGTACCTTATTTACGGTAATCGTACAAAGCTCCAGTGCAACTATCGGAATTTTGCAGACGTTGCTGGGTGAAGGGCTTGTCGATTTACAAGCAGCGATTCCGGTATTGTTTGGTGATAATATCGGTACCACGATCACGGCCGTTCTTGCATCCATCGGTGCAAGTGTCGGAGCGAAGCGAGCTGCCTTTGCTCACGTTATATTCAATGTGTTAGGTGCCACCGTATTCTTGATTTTTCTAGTTCCATTTGAGCGGTATGTGAACTGGTTGCAAACAAGTATGGATCTGGAGCCCGAAATGACCATTGCCTTTGCCCACGGATCCTTCAACATTGCTAATGCGGTTGTGCAATTCCCGTTTATTGCAGTCCTCGCATGGATTGTCATTAAACTGGTACCAGGACAGGATTCAGAAATTGATCATAAACCACAGCATTTAGATCCGATTTTTATTGAGCAATCTCCATCCCTTGCTTTAGATCAAGCAAAAGAAGAAGTTGTAAGAATGGGTGAATATGCTTATAAAGGCCTTGAAGAAACAAGCCTATATTTGAACAACAAACAACAAAAGCATTCTGAACTGGCTATGCAAATTGAAGATGCTTTGAACAACCTTGATCGTAAAATAACAGATTATCTGGTTGATCTATCTCAAGCTTCTCTTTCAGATGAGGAGAGTCATAAGCATTCGGCACTAATGGATTCTGTTAGAGATTTAGAACGTATTGGTGACCATTTTGAGAATATCATTGAGTTGATCGATTATAAGAACTCCAATAAAGTGAACCTTACTCCTCAGGCTATTGAGGATTTAAATACGATGTTTGATTTAACATTAATGACTGTTAAGCAGGCGACCAGATCGCTTGAAACGATGAGCCGTGAAGAAGCACTGGCCGTCGTTCAAAAAGAAAATGAATTGGACCGCATGGAACGCAGTTATCGTAAGAAACACATCATTCGTTTGAATGAGGGTGTTTGTACTGGGCAAGCAGGTATTGTCTTTGTAGATATGATCAGCAACTTAGAACGTATCGGTGACCATGCCGTGAACATTGCTGAAGAAGTGTTAGGAGAAAAAGAAAGTCTATAATGGAGAAAGGCGGCTTTTACAGCCGCCTTTTTTGTTGAAAATAAGTGATATAAGATGGCGGTAACTATCAAAAAGCTCTATAAATCATTGACCAGACCTTAGATCAGATAGAAATATTTTAATTTATCCCGGTGAAAAACTTCTTTTCCAGCAGTGTCTAATCCCATTCAAATATCCCGAAACTCAGTCCAGTGCAAAAGAAGTGTATGTGAAAGTCTATACAATTCCATACTTTTCTTAAAAAAACTCTTGAAAGGAAAGGGAGGGCGTGATATATTATTTTTGTCGCTGATTTGAAAGAGAAAAAACAGTTGACGCATTCATATATAAATGTTATATTATTTAAGTCGCTCATAAGCGATACTAATTGGCGGTGTAGCTCAGCTGGCTAGAGCGTACGGTTCATACCCGTGAGGTCGTGGGTTCGATTCCCTCCACCGCCACCATATATACATAAATAAAAACGTGGCGGTTGTGGCGAAGTGGTTAACGCACCGGATTGTGGTTCCGGCATTCGTGGGTTCGATTCCCATCAACCGCCCCATGTGGACCCTTAGCTCAGCTGGTTAGAGCTATCGGCTCATAACCGATCGGTCGCAGGTTCGAGTCCTGCAGGGTCCACCACATCATGTTCCGGAGGAGTACCCAAGTTTGGCTGAAGGGAGCGGTCTTGAAAACCGCCAGGGGCTTTACGGCCCGCGGGGGTTCGAATCCCTCCTCCTCCGCCATAATACATAATTACCCTTATGAGAGCAGAACATTTCTATATATATTGAAACGAAATATGGAGTCAAATCAACAATGAAAATGAATGCTTATCATGGCTCGGTAGCTCAGTCGGTAGAGCAACGGACTGAAAATCCGTGTGTCGGCGGTTCGATTCCGTCCCGAGCCACTCTTCTAGACAATCAAGTGTTTCTTGATTGTTTTTTTATGTTTTAAAATTTCTTTTCAGGGAATTCTTAATATCGTGATGCAAAACATTTGCTAATCAATTTTCCGTTTGATAATGTAAAATGTGAAGCGGAATGCTTCTGTTTTACATATTATTTTAAAGGAGGAGTTACATTATGGCTAAATTTGAACTACCAGAACTACCTTATGCTTATGATGCTCTAGAACCTACTATTGATAAGGAAACAATGAACATCCACCATACGAAGCACCACAACGGATATGTGACAAAGCTTAACAATGCACTTGAGGGACATGCAGATCTTCAAGACAAGTCCTTGGAGGAGCTTCTTTCCAATAATCTTTCTGTTGTACCGGAAGATATCCGCACAGCGGTTCGTAGAAATGGTGGAGGCCACGCAAACCACAGCCTTTTCTGGACAATCATGTCTCCGAATGGTGGCGGTGAGCCAACAGGCGATCTTGCTACGAAAATCAATGATACGTTCGGCGGTTTGGACCAGTTCAAAGAAAAATTTGAAGAAACGGCAAAAGGCCGCTTCGGATCTGGTTGGGCTTGGTTAGTAGTCAATAATGGTGACCTTGAAGTAATCGATACGCTTAACCAGGATTCTCCGATTATGGAAGGTAAAACTCCAATTTTAGGTCTTGATGTTTGGGAGCATGCGTACTACCTGAACTACCAAAACCGTCGTCCTGACTATGTTTCAGCATTCTGGAACGTTGTAAATTGGGATGAAGTAGCAAAGCGTTTCGACGCAGCTAAATAATTGAAAATTACGGAGAGGCATGGATATTAATCCATGCCTCTCTTTTTGTATATCTCCTTTTGTTCTGAAAACACTAAAGGTGAACACAAAGGAGACATGGATATGGTGAGTAAGCTGCGTGTGTGGCTCAGCCACGAAAATGTATCAAAAGATTTATTGCTGTTACTTCTCATTGGAGGCTTATACTCTCTCGGTATATTCTTATCCAGTACATTTGTGAATATATACTTATGGAAACAATCCAATAGCTACATTGACATAGCTCTTTATAATTTAGCCATTTATGTTTTACAACCAATAACTTTCATAATAGCGGGAAAGTGTGCAAAGCGGATAGATCGTGTGATCGTATTGAGAACAGGAGTGACCTTTCTCTCTTTGTTTTTTTTAACCGTTTTGCTTGTTGGGGAGCGGGCAGCCACATTTAATATTATGCTTGGATCACTATTGGGGGTAGGGTATGGGTTCTATTGGCTTGCCTACAATGTATTGACCTTTGAAATTACCGAACCGGATACCCGTGATTTTTTCAATGGCTTTTTAGGGGTGCTGCAATCTCTTGGAGGAATGACAGGACCGTTACTTGCCGGTTATATCATTTCCAGATTGAACAACTTCACGGGATATACCGTAATTTTCACCATTTCTTTCGGTTTGTTCATTGTTGCTGTTCTTGTAAGTTTCGGGATATCAAGAAGGAAGGCCAAAGGTCATTTCTCCTTCCGTAGGATCGTTACAGAGAGAAAAAACAACTCAAATTGGAGACGGATTCTAAATGCTCATGTTTCGCAGGGATTTCGAGAAGGAACTTTTTTATTTGCCGTCTCTATCTGGATCTTCTTAATGACTGAAGATGAATTGTCTTTAGGTGTGTTTAATCTGGTTTATTCCGGTTTTTCTTTTCTCTTTTACTTCCTTGTGAGTCGTTGGGTTAAACCCAGGCGCAGAAAGAAGGCAATCCTCATATCTGGATTGGCTTTATATTTGAGTGTCTTAATCCTGCTGTTCAGTGATACCATGGCTCTATTGCTTATCTATGCAGGAGTTGCAGGGGTTTTCTTTCCTATGCTCTATGTGCCATATATATCATTAACCTATGATGTGATAGGGAAATCTTGGAATGCTGCCGAAATGAGAATCGAATATATTGTTGTGCGCGAGATCTTCCTGAATTTCGGAAGAGTTTTATCGATTGTGATTTTTCTTTTTGCGATTACTTTCATCCCACCAGAAACAGGCATACCGTATATTCTGTTACTTGTCGGAGGGGGACATTTCTTCATCTATTTCTTTGTTAAGGGTATTGACACTCAGTGCAAGGAATCGACACATAATTGAAACCAATAACCCATGAGCTTCGTCTATTCTATGGTGCATGAAAAATGCTATAATGAATGAAGCATAAAAAGAAGGAGAGAAGTTCATGGGGAAGAAGCATAAAAACAAAAATAAACACAAGTCACACCTTTCTTTCCGATTGAACGTGGTGTTTTTTGTTGTATTCCTTATATTTGCTGGGATTATACTACAACTCGGGGTCGTTCAAATTCTTAACGGGGAAGAGGCCCAGGATGAAATTGACCGAACAGAAAACACAACGACAAGCATACCTGTTCCAAGGGGAGAAATGTATGACCGGTATGGACGTGTAGTGGTTGATAACCAACCATTGTATTCGATTACCTACACCCCTCCAAAAGGTGTGCAGCCTACAGACAAGCTGCAGTTAGCGGAAGAAATATCTAAGTATATAGATATGGAATTTGAAGGAAAGTTAACGGATAGAGATTTGAAGGAATATTTCTTCCTTCAAAATCAGGAAGAAGTCACGGCACGTATTGAAAATGAAGACACGTCTGATTTAGATAATGGTGAAGTCTACCAACTTCAATTAGATAGTATTAAGGAAAACGAAATTGCCGGCTATGACAATCAAACGAAAGAAATCATAGCAATTAAAAAGGAATTAGATAAAGCCTACGCTTTAGCTCCTCACGTTTTAAAGAATGCTGATATTTCTGAAAGGGAATATTCTGTAGTAGCCGAGCACTTAGCTGAGTTGCCGGGGATCAATGTAACCTCAGATTGGGAGCGTACATATCCGTACGACTCTACTTTTCGCAGCTATATCGGAAGCATTACATCGAAAGAACAGGGTGTACCGAGAGATCAACTGGATTATTTCATGTCCCTGGATTACAGCCGTAATGACCGTGTAGGTACAAGCGGGCTAGAACAAGAGTATGAGGATGTTCTGAGGGGCACGAAAGAAAAAGTGCAATATGAAACCGATAAAAATAATCAAGTCATTGATTCAAGGGTTATCCGTGAGGGGCAGAAAGGGAAAGACCTCGTTCTAACCATTGATATGGAGTTGCAGGAGAGAGTGAATAAGATTGTTCAGGAGGAGCTGGAAGCAGCAATTCGCGAGGCTCCTGGGGCAAATAGACACTTGGAAAATGCGGTGGCAGTCGTTTCTGATCCAAATACAGGTGAAATACTAGCGATTACAGGTCAAACCTATAATAGAACTCCTGGAGAAGGGGAATCCAGATTTTCTGATACGTCCCATCAGGCGCTTTATAATTCCTATATGCCTGGTTCAGTAGTAAAAGGAGCGACTGTTCTAACGGGTTTACATGAAGGAGCAGTGACTCCTAATACTTGGATCAATGATAGACCTATCACAATTGCTAAAGATCAAAAAGGTTCGTACACCTCAAATATAGGAACAGTCAATGATATTGCAGCTCTTCAACAATCATCGAACGTGTATATGTACTTCCTTGCGATGTATTTAGGAGGGGAGTATAGTAACAATTATGATATGAACTCCCTGTCATTAAGAGCAGGCACGTTTGACAATTTCATTTATAATTTTAACCAGCTCGGACTTGGTGCTAAAACGGGTATTGATTTTCCGTATGAAGGCTTGGGAGTTACAGGCGAACCACAGATTCCTGGACACATCTTGGACTTTTCCATCGGCCAGTTCAGTACCTATACACCGATGCAGTTGAATCAATATGTATCCACCATAGCAAACGGTGGTGACAGAATGCAGCCTAGATTGGTGAAGAGTATTCATGAGCCGTCACTTGAACCTGGGTTGGGTCCTTTGTATAAAGATTACAGCCCTCAGGTATTGAACCAGATTGAAATGGATCAAGCATATATTGAAAGAGTCCAGGAAGGGTTCAGGCAAGTTGCTCAAACGAATCAGGGTACAGCCAGTCATGTGTTCTCTAAAGAACCTTATGCAAAATACAATATGGCTGTAAAAACAGGAACAGCACAATCATTTAAAGCAGAGTTTGATGAAAATGGTGAAAGAACAACCTATAAGAATCTTTTAAATAAAACCTTGGTTGGATATGCACCTTCCAATGATCCGGAGATTGCTTTTTCCATTGTCTCTCCTTATTTAGGAGAAGAGGCATCAAGCACATTTAATATAAGTAATAACATTGGCGCCCGGATTGGCCAAGCGTATTTTGAATTGAAAGAGGAACGTAAGGAAAACGGAATACAAACGAATAATTCAGATGAAGAAGCAGAAACTGAGGAGTGATACGACAAGTATCACTCTTTTTTTTATATATGAACGAGAAAATCATGTGGAAAATACAAATATAAGGGTATTTATTCAACAAAAATCGCCAATTTACAAAACCTTTACGTTTGGTTCATATGTCATTAAAACTCTCTCGTTAATATATAAAATGTGAGTTGGCCAAGCAGCCAGACACAAAACATAACCACAAAAATAGGGGGAGAAAGAAATGAAAAACTTTAAAAGTTTAGCACTAATGCTAATGTTCATCCTAGTGCTCGGAGTACTTGCTGCATGCGGAGGATCCGAAGAGGAACCAGCAGCTGAAGAAGGCAACAACTCAGAAGAAGGTTCAAACGCTGAAGGTTCTGAAGAAGTATCTGGACCAATTGCTATTGATGGCTCTTCTACTGTATTCCCGATCATGGAAAACTTGACTTACACATACAACCAGGAAAACCCTGATGTTAATGTGACAGTTAACTCTTCCGGTTCCGGCGGTGGATTCAAAAAATCTACAGTTGGTGAAATTGATCTAAGTAATGCTTCTCGTCCTATCAAAGAAGAAGAAAAGGCAACTGCTGAAGAAAACGGCATTCAACTAGAAGAACTAGAACTTGCATATGATGGTCTTTCTGTTGTAGTTAGTCAGCAAAATGATTTCGTTGAAGAATTGACTATTGATCAATTGAAGCAAATCTTCCTTGAGTCTTCTGACGCTAAAATGTGGTCTGATATCAATCCAGAATGGCCAGAAGAAGAAATCAAAATCTTCAGCCCTGGACATGATTCCGGTACATTCGATTACTTCAATGAAGTAATTCTTGAAGAAGAGCCAATGAAAGAAGGTTCCAACACTACACTTTCTGAAGATGATAACGTACTTGTTCGCGGTATTGAAAATGATCCAAATGCGATCGGATTCTTTGGATATGCTTACTATGCTGAAAACGAAGATGTATTGAAAGTTCTTGGGATTTCTGAAGAGGGCAATGAGGCTGTAAAACCAAACCCTGAAACAATTCAAGATGGTTCTTACACACCACTTTCCCGCCCGCTATTCACTTATGTAAACGTGAATGCATATAAAGAAAAAGCACAGGTTCGTGATTTCGTAGAGTACACATTGAACAATGCTGGAAAAGCTGCTGAAGAAGTAGGGTATGTAGCTCTTCCTGAAGACAAGTATCAAGAACAACTTGAAACAGCGAAAAGCTGGGCAGAGTAATTGATTTGAAAACCTAACAAGGAAGGTGAGACTTGATTTGGGGTCTCACCTTGCCTTATGGATGAGAGGAGATTTTAACATGGACAAGGGGTTACAATCAGAGGGAAAAATGATTGACGTCCAACAAATGATTGAAAGGAATAAGAAGAAGAAAAATCTTGGGGAAAGAATAGAGAAAATCATTCCTTTTTTCTTGCTTCTTTGTGCTGCAGTTAGTGTTCTAACAACTGTAGGGATATTGTTTACTTTGTTGAGAGAGTCTATTGGCTTCTTTTCCAATGTGTCTTTAGTTGATTTTTATACAGGTACAAGCTGGTCACCTTGGTCTGGTGAGTATGGAGTCGCTCCGTTGATTGGTGGTACGTTACTCATCACTTTGATTGCTACGCTGGTAGCTGTACCATTGGGACTTATGTCTGCCATATTTTTGAGTGAATATGCAAATGATAAAGTAAGACGTGTGATTAAACCTGTGCTTGAAGTTTTAGCAGGTATTCCGACTGTCGTTTATGGTTATTTTGCTTTGACGTTCATCACACCAATGTTCCAATCTTTCATTCCTGATTTGGGAATTTTTAACGCCCTAAGTGGTGGGTTCGTAGTCGGTATTATGATTATTCCCATGGTGGCGTCTCTTTCAGAAGATGCTATGAACTCTGTTCCTAATGCTTTACGGGAAGGAGCTTACGGATTAGGTGCAACAAAACTGGAAGTTGTATTTAAGGTAGTCTTACCTGCCGCACTTTCTGGAATCATCGCATCCATCGTTCTTGCAATTTCAAGAGCTATCGGAGAAACAATGATTGTAACGATTGCAGCAGGGGCTACACCTAACCTAACCTTCAATCCGACAGAATCGATTCAAACCATGACTGCTTTCATTGTGCAGGCAGCAACAGGGGATACCACTTTCGGATCTACTATTTATTACAGTTTGTATGCAGTAGGAATGACATTGTTTGTTTTTACACTCGTCATGAACCTTATTGCACAGTACATTTCTCGTAAGTTCAGGGAGGAATATTGATGCTTGGTCAAAATGAACAAAATATTAAGAAACGTATGGAAGGGAGAGTAGCCGTCAACAAAATCCTCATGGTCTTGTTCGGTCTGGCTACTGCAGTGGGATTAGTCTTTCTAGTCTTACTTTTTTATCGTGTATTGACTCAAGGAATTGGTTATTTAAGTCTTGATTATATTTTGAACTTCCCTGCACCATATCCAGAAGAAGCTGGTATTTATGCCGGATTAATCGGATCCATTTTCTTAATGATTATTGTTGCAATATTTGCCGTCATCATTGGGGTTGCAACAGCCATTTATTTGGAAGAGTACGCACCTAAAAATAAATTCACGGAGTTTATTAGAGTGAACATTCAAAACTTAGCTGGTGTACCTTCCATTGTATTCGGACTATTAGGATTAACTTTCTTTGTTTATATGTTTAACTTTGGTTATACACTCATTGCTGGTGGCTTAACAATGGCGTTGTTGATTCTTCCTGTCATTGTAGTAGCTGCTCAAGAAGCTGTCCGATCAGTACCAGCTGAAATTAAGGAAGCATCTTATGGTATGGGAGCTTCCAAATGGCAAACCATTGCCCGGGTTATTCTTCCTGCAGCTATTCCGGGGATTCTTACCGGTGCCATTATCGCTTTGTCCCGTGCCATTGGTGAGACTGCGCCCTTAATTATTGTAGGTGCAGCCACTGCCATTTACACGTTGCCAGACTCATTGCTGGCTAAATATACCGTCATGCCGATTCAGATTTACAACTGGACAGGTAGACCGCAGGAAGAATGGCAGTATGTTGCAGGAGCAGGAATTATTGTTCTTTTAGCCTTATTGCTACTCATGAATTCAATTGCTGTTTTGATCAGAAACAAATATCAACGACGTCTTTAATTAGGATGAGGAGGGTTTCAATATGAATAAAGTAATGGAAGAGAAAACAAATAAAGAGGTAAACCAGGGAACTGCGAAGCCTGAGGTTAAAAAAGAGGGAATTAGAAAAGAGAAAACGAATAGCATTATCGAAGTGAATGACTTGAACTTATGGTATGGCTCAGACCAGGCTTTATATGAAGTGAGTATGGAGGTACCAGAGAAGCAGGTGACTGCGATAATCGGACCTTCCGGGTGCGGAAAATCGACGTTCTTGAAAACATTAAACCGCATGGTGGAAATGGTTCCAATCGTAAAGACTTCCGGATCAATTAAGTATCGTGATCAGGAGATCTTCAGCAGTAAATATAAAGAAGAATACCTTCGCACAAAGGTAGGAATGGTGTTCCAAAAACCTAACCCATTTCCTAAGAGTGTCTATGATAATGTAGCATACGGACCAAGAATCCACGGAATTAAAAAGAAAGAAGTATTGGATCAAATTGTAGAGAAAAGTTTAAGAGATGCGGCGATTTGGGATGAGCTGAAAGATCGTCTAAATGAAAATGCCTACAGTCTATCTGGTGGACAGCAGCAGCGTGTTTGTATCGCCCGTGCTTTAGCAGTTGAACCTGATGTTATCTTGATGGACGAGCCGACTTCAGCATTAGACCCGATTTCTACGGCAAAAGTAGAAGAGCTTGTTCAGGAGTTGAAAGAAAAATACAGTATTATTATCGTTACACACAACATGCAGCAAGCCGCGCGTATTTCAGATAAAACAGCCTTTTTCCTAAATGGAGAATTAATAGAGTTCGCTGACACAGATAACTTGTTCCAAAACCCTCACGATAAGCGAACAGAAGACTATATTACTGGACGCTTCGGCTAATTTTCAGGGGGGATATACTATGTCAATCCGTGTTCATTTTGAAGAAGAACTCGAGGACTTAAAGAAACAAATTAAAGAGTTAGCTCATGATGCAAAAGATTCACTTGATCAAGCAATCCATGTCTTGTATCAAGGGGATGTAGAGGCTGCAAAAAAAATCTTGGAAGACGACGCAGTCATCGATCGTAAGGAAGAAAAGATAAATGATGATGCTATTTTGATGCTGGCGAAGCAACAGCCGGTAGCGAGAGATTTAAGAAGGATCATCATTGCCATTAAGATTTCCAGTGACCTGGAACGCATGGCTGATCATTCGACTAATATTGCGAAAGCAACGATTCACTTAGGTGAGCAACATGGGATTGAAGTAGATCCTGAGTTGCGTGAAATGGCTGTCCTGGCTATGGATATGGTAGATCTGGCCATTAAATCATTCGAGTATGAAGATATTTCGTTAGCGAATAAGCTGGCTGAAATGGATGATGTTGTTGATAAAAAGTATGGTTCGATTGTAAAAGAAATGCTTGAATTGACGGCAATAAATCCACAGCAGATCCAGCACATCATGCAGATGGCTTATATAGCCAGATATATTGAGCGCTTTGCTGATCATATAACCAACATCGGCGAAAGTATCTTCTATCTGGTGAAGGGTAGAACGTATGATTTGAACAAATAGGAGAAACAAAAGACATGAATCGATGGCTTCGATTCATGTCTTTTTAGTCTGGAAGTCATTTCATCTCTATTATTCCAAATAAGCGTTCGCTATTTGGATCTACAGGGGATTTATATATTACTCTGGATTATTAAGGTGATGTCGGAACATGTTTCTTTAAAAGAGGAAAATAAAAAAAGCCGCTATTTTGCGGCTTTTTTTATTTGGATGTAATAGCTTCAGCGATTTCCTGATGTGACATTCCTGAATTTAGTGTAGCCTGACCAATCTGAATGTAGCGGCTGTAATCATTATCTCTCATGAAGGATTCAAATTCATTTGCATCTTTTATGATATTGGCCTGGATCAATTTTTCACTGATATCATCAGTTGTAGTGCCTGAGACGATGTCAATAGAAAAAGTCGTTACAGGCTCTTCAACAGGGGTAGGTGTGGATGACTCCCTGTTGTCACTTTCTTTAAGAGCTTTCCACTCGTCCGTAGTTATTGTTCGATACCCTTCACTTTGGAGCTTTTCAATCATTTCATCCGCTGTGTACTCTTTTTCTGGGGCTGGAGAGGATGTGGCTTCTATATTCCAGTAGGATATAGCAAACACAATCACCGCTGTAAGTAAGCCCAGAGAATAGGAGCGTATCCACTGTTTCATGACTGAACACCGCCAGTTTTTTGCTGTTGAATCATCGACTGAACATCATACTCACTCAAATTCGTCTGTTTTGCTATGTAATGAGTTTTATATCCCTTTTGATACATGGATAGAACCGTATCTACTAAGGGAAGGCTACGGGGAGTTTCTTTTTTCTTCAGAGGTTGTTTCATGATTTCCTGGGTTAAATCTTCAGCCAGAAGCTCTTCTTCTAAAACCTTCATTTTCTTTTTTAGCTGGTAGTTGCTTTGCATCATTGTCATATTGACCTGTTCGACTTGGTTTTCAAGTTCTTTCATCCTGTCATTCATGAAGTATGAAAGAATAAAAAGACCAAGGGCAACAGCAGCCAATGTACCAATCACATAAATCAAGCTGTATCACTCCTTTGGTTGTCCACATTTATTTATATCATAGATACAGATGCGTGGCTATGGGATATTTCACCGTTTTTAGCTGAATAACTACTTGAAAGGTCCAATCGTTTTTGGTATTATGAATTAGTCTGATAATGTGAATGAGACAGTGAATAGCTTTTATGATTAGGAGGAATAATAATGCGCGTAAACATTACACTTGCATGCACCGAAACTGGTGACCGCAATTATATTAGCACAAAAAACAAGCGTAAAAACCCAGAGCGTCTAGAGCTTATGAAATATAGCCCACGCGTAGGGAAGCACACGCTTCACCGTGAAACAAAGTAAGCAGTAGGATTATTTCCTACTGTTTTTTTTATATCCAAATGCTACTCGCGAGCCTATTTGTTATTAAACAATGTATGTAAGCAGAAGGGGAGGTGTTGGTTTGGAAAAGAATGAACTTAGGTTTAAAGGAAGGAAGATTCTTCAGGAGATCAGTTTAAAAGATAGACTCCATCTAGAAGCAAAAATGCATGAGACGTTGTTCAAAAGCGAACTATGGAAGAATGCTGAGGTCGTGGGGGTTACATTATCTCAGACGCATGAATGGTCTACAGAGCCTATAATTGAGGAAGGATGGCGGACCGGCAAGAAAATGGTCGTGCCCAAATGTATTCCTCAGAATCGAGAGATGGATTTTTATCATTTGGAGAAGTATGATCAATTAGAAAGAGTCTATTTTGGTTTAAGGGAACCCAAGCCTGAGAGCTCATCTTTAGTGGAGAAAAATGAAATGGATCTTCTTCTTGTACCAGGTCTTTTATTTGATGAAAAAGGTTACAGAATAGGGTACGGAGGAGGATATTTTGATCGATTCATTGAAGGCTTTCGTGGGAAAACAGTAATGATTGCTTCCGATCGACAAAAATACTCGCCACTTCCTATTGAAGAATTCGATCAAAGAGTGGAATATGTGCTTACAGAAAGCGGACTGCGATTTACATACCATCTTTAGTTCTAAAGGTTTCACAAAACATTCATTCATTGTGAAATTGTGAGCAAAGTTATAAGTTATAATAGGGTTAGATTAATGAAGGAGGGATTGGATTGGAACATGTAAATCGAGTAGCATTAATCGGTACAGGTGCGGTGGGTTCGAGTTATGCGTTTGCTTTATTGAACCAGGGAGTTGCGGATGAATTGGTTATGATTGATTTGAACAAAGAGAAGTCTGAAGGCGATGCGATGGATCTGAATCATGGTCTTGCCTTTGCCCCCTCAAACAAGAAGATATGGTTTGGGGATTATGCCGATTGTGAAAGCGCTGATCTAGTCGTTATTACGGCAGGAGCGAATCAGAAACCGGGGGAAACAAGGTTGGATTTGCTTGAAAAAAACACGGCTATATTCAAATCCATTGTTGGCTCTGTTATGGAGAGTGGTTTCGATGGTATTTTCCTGGTAGCAACAAATCCTGTTGATATTCTGACCTATATGACTTGGAAGTTTTCCGGTCTTCCTGCTGAACGTGTCATTGGATCAGGGACGATTCTGGATACAGCCCGACTCCGTTTCAAACTAAGTGAATATTTCGATATAGATACACGAAATGTGCATGCGTATATCATGGGGGAACACGGAGACTCTGAACTTCCGGTTTGGAGTCACGCAAATGTAGCTGGACGCTCTGTTTTCGACCGTATTAAAGATCATCCTGATTTGTATGATGAAAATGACCTTGAAGGTATTTTTGAACAAGTCAGGGATGCTGCCTATCATATTATCGCCCGCAAAGGGGCGACTCATTATGGGATTGCCATGGGGCTTGTCCGACTAACAAAAGCGATTCTTCATAATGAGAATGCAGTTTTAACAGTCTCTGGTTATCTACAGGGGCAGTATGGTATGGATGATCTTTATATAGGTGTGCCTGCGATTGTAAATCGCAAAGGGATTCAAGAAATCATTGAATTGGACCTTGATCAAGATGAAATGAAAAAGTTTCACGCGTCTGCTTCCTTATTGAAAGAGGCAATGGAACCTGTTGTTCATAACTATGTGTATAAGGAAGACGACCCAAGCGAAAAATAAGTTCACCTAAATAAAGAAGAGGTGGATGAGATGCGTCAATTTTTCAGATGGGTCATGATCATCGGCTCGGTTGCAGCAACGGTTTATAAATACCGGTACAAAGCGTTGGACATTGTTACGAAGGTTCCTTTTCTTCGTAAGCTTCTTGTTCGTTTGTCCATGAACATTCCTTGGATTCGCCAAAAATTTCTTTCACAAATGTTTCGTGGGCTATGAATATAATAAGCTGTCAGGGTATCTTCCTGACGGCTTTTTTCAATGCTTTCAGTTAGCTCCTTAACAAAAGGACATGATATGATGAAGGTGTAATTGAGGGGGTGCAACGTGTTTATTGAACAAGAGTATTATTTATGGAAACTTACCTATGACCTTGTTGTAGCGCAAGATTTTCAAGTGCTTAATATGAGTACAGAACAAGGGGAAATATGGCTTGAGAAGGAGCAGGATTGGCAGACCCATGTCATCCGCTTAACACATAAACAAATCAATTGGAGAAATGAGCTGCGGAGGGACCTTGAGAAAGCTTATCGCCAGTTGTCTCAAAATAAAAAATTATTCCGTGGCGGAAAAGTTCAGTTCCATGTAGTGTATGTTTCAGAACACCCTCCTGTGGAAGAGTGGGAAAATGTTGAAAAAGATATCGCTTCACAAAAAAATCCCATCTTCCTTTACTATATGGATAATGAAAGCAAAACTAGAGAGAAGAAAAAACTTTACGATGCTTTTGAATTAGATGAACCTCTCATTGATCAACACGTGAGTGAAAGCGAAATGGAGTCCATGCTGCCCTATTTGAAGCATCAGCTTGTTAAGAAACAACAAGATCAAAGAAAACAAGTTATGTCCATTTTCGATTATGGCAAACCTCGAATGACCTACTTTTTACTTGCTATCAATGTATTGATTTTTCTTTACATTGAATGGGTGGGTGATAGTACTTCGGTGGAAACCCTTATACAGTACGGCGCAAAATTCAACCCCGCCATTATGGATGGGGAATGGTGGCGAATCGCTACTTCTATGTTTCTGCACATAGGGTTTCTTCATCTATTCATGAATATGTTCGCCCTTTACTACTTAGGTACGGCCGTTGAGAAATTATATGGCACTCGGCGTTTCACATGGATCTATTTACTTTCAGGTTTGTTTGGCGGTGTGGCGAGTTTTATGCTGAATCCTCATGTAGCGGCTGGAGCATCAGGTGCCATTTTCGGGTTGTTCGGGGCTCTCTTGTTTTTTGGTGTCCAGCATAAACAGTTGTTTTTTCGAACAATGGGCTGGAATCTTATTTTTATCGTTCTACTTAATATCTCATTCGGGCTTCTCGTTCCACAAATCGATAATGGAGCCCATATCGGTGGAATGGTTGGTGGTTTTATTGCAACTGCTGTGGTCCGTATGCCTAAACAGAAGAAGGGCTTTAAACAGCTGACTGCTCTTGTTGCCTATTTATTACTTATCTCAGGTATGGCATTAACTGGTTATATGGGACTGTTCAATAGCGGGAATGGCTTTAGTGAGGTACAGGAGACGCAGGAACTAAATCAATCGGGTGCCTATGATCAAGTGATTGAAATCACTAGTGAAGCTTTGCGAGAACCTGGTGAATATGAGGCTGCTCTTCTTTTTAATCGATCTTTTGCGTATTTACAAAAAGGTGAGACCAGTGCAGCAAGGAAAGATTTGCTTCGTGTTTTGGAACTTTCCCCTGAGATGGCAGAGGCACATTATAATTTAGCGCTATTATACAAGCAGGACGGTGAAGAAGAGAAAGCGGCTGACCATGCAGAACAAGCCGCTGACCTTAATCCCGATCAAAAGGATTTTAAAGAACTATACGACAGCCTCCGTTAATAGGACTGAATGAGCCGATGTTTTTTTCCGGTATCATCCTCATAAAGGACGATCAAATGCTTCCCTTTTTTATCAAAAAGAATGAGTGGAATATAGCTCTGAATCGGGTGGGAAGATTTTGTATCGCTGATGCCCAGCACATAGTTTTTATATAAACCTTCCCATAGCTGTCCTTTGATTCGTTCAGTGTCATCTTCATTCGTTCCAGGTAAGGGCTTGTCTTTGTAGTCTGCGAGATCAGTCAAAGGTACAAGTGTGTAGTCTTCTTTGTTTATGCCATAGTGCGTCAGCAACTCTTCCCATTGAACTTCCAGTTGTTGCTGAATGGAGTGGTCCAGTCTCTTTTTCCATTCCTCCTCCTCTTGATTTGCTGGTTTTTTGAATGCGGTCCGCTTGGAGTGAGGGGAATCAATGACATAAAGCTCGTCCTTCGAACTTGCCTGGATGCTTTTAATCGGACCACTCTCCTCATGAATTTCTCCATGATGGAAAGAGATCGCCTGATATTTTTGGCTATCCTCCCCGTGTAAGGACGTTTCTTTCTTAATTTTTGATGTGTTTTCCTCCCACTTGCTCACCACGCCTTTTAGTCGCCCGTTTACATATAAAAGGGAGACATCCTGTCTTAAGTACATGGCTTTATCACTTTCAGAAAACATATTCCATAGGATTTCATATTCATCCTCATCTTCTTGGGAAGCAAAATTCAAGGATGTGCCGTAAGATTGAAATTCACTTCTGTCATCTAATGGAAAATATTTGATGACCGCTTCTTCATTAAAGTATTGAGTATAGATTGCGATAATTATGGCTAAGGCCAAAGGACCAAGTACCCATTGTACCCACACTTTTCTCAAACCATCATCTCCTCATACATCCTCTCTGCATAGGTGATTTATATTTCAAGATATGTTCCATTTACCGTGGACATGCGTATAATCCTCTCTCTTCCCTTAGTGTATGAATAAATGAATTTGGAAGAAACTATGCGCAGAAGGTTAAGAGGAGGGTGCGTTTTGGAAGAACAACGCTTATTTGATAGTTATGAAAAAAATGTATCGTATCTCAAAGATCGGCTCGGAGTAGAAGAAAGTTTTGACATGGTTCATCTTGACCTGGTTTACGCTGGACGAGGGATGTCCTTATTTCTTGTGGATGGTTTCGTAAAAGATGATATTCTTCACTATTTAATGAAGCTTCTCTCTAGGCTGGACCCTGATCAACTGGAACCGGACCCCCTTGAAAAATTATTAAAAACCCATCTTCCCTATGTAGAGTTAGAGAAGAAAAAAGATTTGAATGCAGCGGCAGATTGGGTATTGGCAGGGCCAACAGCATTAGTTGTTGAAGGCGTCGATGAGATCATTATGATTGACGCACGCACTTATCCTGTTCGCGGGCTTCAGGAACCTGATCTTGAGAGAGTAGTGAGAGGCTCGAGGGATGGTTTTGTAGAGACCATTATCTTCAATACGGCTTTAACGAGGAGAAGGATTAGAGACCGTTCTTTGAGAATGGAATATTTGCAAGTCGGCCGCCGGTCATTAACGGATGTGTGTATTTGCTATATCAAAGATATTGCAGACTCCGACCGTGTCGAAGAATTGAAGAACGTATTGCAGGAGATTGATACGGATGCGCTTCCGATGGCAGAAAAGACCATTGATGAATATATCAGCGGTCGTTACTGGAACCCCTATCCAGTTATCCGTTACACAGAACGTCCCGACACGGCAGCTGCCCACTTGTATGAAGGGCATATTCTCGTCATTATAGATGGATCACCGAGTGTCATGATTACTCCATCAACTTTTTGGCATCACTTACAGCACGCAGAAGAATATCGTCAGAAACCGTTGGTAGGTGCGTATTTACGTGCTGTTCGATTTTTTGGTTTCTTTGCATCCATTTTTATTCTTCCTCTATATTTTCTTTTCTCTAAGAGACCGGATTTGCTTCCAGAAGCTCTTGCATTCATTGGACCCACCGACACGGGGACCTTGCCGCTCATCATCCAGTTTTTGATTGCCGAAGTAGGTATAGACATGCTGCGGATGGCAGCCATCCATACCCCATCTACACTGGGAACAGCTCTTGGGTTAGTAGCTGCCATATTGATTGGCCAAGTGGCTGTAGAGGTTGGGATGTTCTCAAGTGAAGTGGTCTTGTATTTAGCCCTTGCAGCTATAGGTACGTTTGCTACACCGAGTTACGAATTAGGACTAGCCGATCGAATAACAAGGCTTGTGCTTCTTCTTGTCACGGGGTTATTTGGATTAAAAGGATATGTAGTGGGAGTGACCCTCTGGCTCCTTTATGTTTCCAGCATGAAGTCTTTCAAAACACCGTACTTATGGCCGTTCTTACCTTTTTCATGGAAACCGTTAAGAGATGTTTTACTTCGTTCCCCGATTCCTTTAAAAAACCGAAGACCGGCATTTCTACACCCGGATGACCCTGATCGTTGATCGATCGGGGTTTTTACGTTTTCAAGTTGTGTAGGTATTGGTATAATGTATGGTGGTGATGAAAAATGAAAACGATTTATGATATTCAGCAATACTTGAAAAAATTCGGAACGATTATTTACATAGGCGACAGATTGGCCGATTTAGAAATGATGGAAGATGAAGTAAGGGAGTTGTACAAATCCCAATGTATGCCTTCCGAAGACTTTCAAATGGCTATTCTGCTTTTAAGAAGTGAAATTGCGAAACAAAAGGATCGTCAACTGGGGGAGGAAAAGTAATGAATCATTACTATATCGGTGCAGATATCGGTGGAACGACTGTAAAATTAGCTATTATTGATGAGAATGGTACAATCGTTAAAAAATGGGAGATCCCAACGAATACAGATAATCAGGGAGAAGCGATTCCTTCTGATATCGCAGTGTCCATTACAAACACTTTGAAAGAAGAGACGATTGACTCTTCGATGGTTGTGGGGATTGGCGCAGGAGCACCAGGGTTTGTGGATACGACTACCGGCTATATTCATGAAGCCGTGAATATTGGTTGGAAAGATTTTGATTTCGGTAACCTTCTTAAAGAATTGACTGGAATGACCGTATGGGTGGATAACGATGCGAATTTAGCTGCTTTAGGAGAGAACTGGCTAGGGGCGGGAGAAGGGTGCACAGAGCTCATAGCTGTTACTCTTGGTACAGGTGTAGGTGGTGGCATTATTGCAAACGGCCAGATTCTTAATGGTGCCAACGGTACTGCAGCCGAGATCGGCCATGTCACAGTTGTGCCTGATGGAGGAGCTCCTTGTAACTGTGGAAAAACCGGGTGTCTTGAGACTGTTTCTTCAGCGACAGGCATTGTCAGAAAAGCGAAAGAAGCAGCGGAATACCACCCGGAATCTAAACTGAACGCTTATATAAATGAGGGAACATTGACCTCCAAAGATGTATTCGAAGCATCTGAGGCTGGTGATGAAGCGGCAAGTGGTGTGATTTCGGAGATTACCGATGTCCTTGGAATGGCGATTGCAAACATGGCGATTGCGATCAACCCGGAAAAAATCGTGATTGGTGGGGGAGTCTCCCGAGCAGGTGATTTACTGTTGGTCCCTCTTGAAAAAGCGTACCGGAAATATGCCTTACCAAGAACGGCGGAAGCATCGAGTTTCGGTATAGCTGAGTTAGGGAATGATGCAGGTGTAATTGGAGGAGCTTTCTTAGTGAAAAAGAATACATAAAAAAGTTGGAGCCTGGAGCTCCAACTTTTTTATGTTTCAATTGTATAAAATTTGTAAAAAAATTTTAATCGTCAAGACTTCTTTTTATCATGTTTTTGTCTTATGATAAGAAAAGCTCCATCCTATCATTTTGCAGATGATGGAAAATGTAAATTTTATGAAACTTTTATGGGACCAATTACGTCATATATGAAGAAAGAGTTTAATATGGATTATAAGTGGAAAATGTTAAAGAAGATAAGGAACCTGGTTAATTTTTGTTAAAATTGATCAGTATCGTACTAGAGGAGGAACCATGATGCAATGGAGAATGAAGAACATGCCATTATTTATCATTGCGACATTGTTGTTTGGTCTGAAGACTTATGTCGTGTATAGATTCATGTTCGATTTATCGATTGAGAATCCAATGCAAGAATTCATACTTTTATTTAATCCAATTGCAAGTGCCTATTTGATTTTCGCAATCAGTGTGTGGCTGAAACCTAAAAATCAAATGAAATATTTACGCTGGACGACGTTGATCGGTTCATTGGTCTTATTCTTAAATTTAATTTTCTATAGGAACTTTACCGATTTTATTACGATTCCTGTGCTGTTCCAGGGAAACAATGCTGCAGACCTTACTGGTAGTTTTCTGACCTTGCTTCACATCGAAGACATTTTTATCTTTGCTGATGTGGCGCTCGTATGGTATTTGAGCAGACAGAAATTTAACCTATCAGTGATGATGCCGAAGCGTGGGAAGATTGCAGTGACTGCCGTTACTTTTCTGCTTTTGGCGGGGAATGTTGTGCTTGCAGAGATTGAGCGTCCGATGCTTTTCGTACGGGCCTTCGACCGTGAATATCTTGTGAAGAATATCGGCATTTACAACTATCATCTGTATGATGCAACGATGCAGACAAAAACAAAGGCCCAGCGAGTTTTTGCAGATGGCAGTGAAATTAGTGAAATTGAGACGTATTTGAAGGAAACATCGCCTGACCAAACGAACAAGGATTCAGAGCTATATGGAATTGCAGAAGATAAGAACGTCATATTTGTAAGTGTGGAGTCCTTCCAGAACTTTCTATTTGATTCCGAGATTAACGGAACAGAAACGACACCTTTCCTTAATGATCTGAAACAAAGTAAGGACACTATCACATTTGAAAACTTTTACCATCAAACGGCCCAAGGGAAAACCTCTGATTCGGAGTTCATTGTTGAAAACTCCCTTTATCCTTTGGGAAGAGGTTCTGTGTATTTCACACATGCAGGGAACGAGTACAATGCTCTGCCTGAAATATTGAATCAAGAAGGTTATGAAACCTCTGTTTTTCATGCCAATAACGCAAGCTTTTGGAACAGGGATGTCATGTATGACAACGTAGGGTATGACCAGTTCTATGATGAGAAATCGTTCGAAGTTACCCCTGAGAACTCTTTCGGCTGGGGGCTGGAAGACAAAGCGTTTTTTGAACAATCCATTAAATATTTGCAATCACAGGAAAGACCGTTTTATAGCAAATTTATTACTTTGACTCACCATTTTCCATTTGAACTTCCTGAAGAAAAAGCAAATATCGATAAATACGATTCCAATTCAAAAACGTTGAACTCCTATTTCCAAACCGCTCGTTACACGGATGAAGCGTTGGAACAATTTTTCCAACAGTTGAAAGATGCCGGTATATATGATGATTCCATCATCGTTTTAATGGGGGACCATTATGGAATTAGTGATTTTCACAATAAAGCTATGGGCCAACTCCTAGGAAAAGAAGTCGATCCTTTTGTGCAAACCCAACTTCAGCGAGTACCATTTATGATTCACATTCCTGGGTATGAAGAAGGCGGAGTGCAAGATAAGGTGGTTGGTCAAATTGATGTTAAACCGACATTACTCCACCTCCTAGGTATTGAAGAAAACGGAGACTTAACCTTCGGTGATAATATGTTCGCAGAAAAGAATAAAGACTTCGTTGCTTTAAGAGACGGCAGCTTTATTACAGATGATTATTTGTATTCAAATGAAACGTGTTATGATCGTTCCTCAGGAGAACCTCTCCCTGAAGAAGACGCTCAAGTATGCCAGCCTATTAAAGAAAAGGTAAGTAAAGAAATGAATTACTCAGATAATATCATTTATGGAGACTTGTTCAGGTTTTACGAGTTTAATCAAACAGAAAAATAAGGGAAAAGCCGCTGAGACATTGTCTTAGCGGCTTTATTTTTTTGATATAAGAAGTGAGGAACGCTGTAATAAAACACTTCGGCCTAAGTTGTAGTAAAGCTGAAGCAAACTCGCACCCATTTGAGGGTTGTATTTTAGAATTCTTTATAAAAAACTGATAAACTTTATGAAGGTGAACAAGGAGGGGTAAAGATTACTCGTGAATAGATAACGTATCCACCCACTAAAGCGGCTGGTAGTAGTTAGAGTAGGGAGCTTTTACTCGCTGTTCACATAAATTCATACATATAAGGGTAATGATATTTACAAACAATGTTTTATGGAGAGAGGGAAAGGTATGTTTCGTTTTGAACATGTGTACCAAGGGGTTCTTCAAGATATTAATTTTACAATGGAAAAACAGGATAAAGTCATCCTTTTCGGCCCCTCGGGCGCTGGGAAGAGCACATTATTGTTCTTATTGAACCGTTTGAATGACCCTGAGCAGGGGTCCATTTATTTTAAAGGGGAACCGATTGAACAACATTCCATCACTGATTTAAGAAAACAAGTAGGTCTTGTTCTTCAGGCACCGAATCTATTCCCGGGAACCGTATTGGATAACATTAAATATGGACCGTCTTTATTTAATGAATGGGACGACCAACAAGGGAAAAAACTATTGGAATACGTTCAACTCCCTTCCAATTATCTGGAAAGAGATGTAGACCAGCTTTCGGGCGGGGAAAAGCAACGGGTATCTCTGGCAAGGACATTAGCCAATTCACCTGAAGTTTTACTTCTTGATGAGCCTACCAGCGCTCTTGATTATCGCACAGCAGAAGAGATTGAAGAGGTACTGGAGTGTTTGATGGAAGAGCATCAGCTTACCATGCTTATGGTTACTCACAATTTAAATCAAGCACGGAGGCTTGGAAACCGAGGGTTGTTTATTAGTGATGGACAGATTGTAGAAGATGGAAAAATACCTAATATGTTTGATCATCCGAAAACAAAAGAGCTTGCGAAGTTTTTAGAGCAGTAGGGAGGAAGAAGGTTTGGAACCAGAAATATCGAATCAGTCGCTATACTTTTTAATTATTTTCGTTATCGTCCCTTTGGCGTTGTCTTATTACTACCAGCTTGGTGTAAGCAAAAACGTTATCTGGTCCACCGTTCGAGGAACGGTCCAGTTGTTTGCTATTGGTTACATATTAACATTCCTTTTTGACCTACCCGCTCTTTATGGGATTCCGTTTATGTTAACAGTTATGATCATCATTGCTACTTTTCACGCAAGACAAAAGGGGAAGGACTTGCCTTATGTCGGATTTATTCTTTTTGGAGGACTTTTGGCCATTGAGGTAGGTGTACTGAGTTTATGGCTCCTATTTGACATGATCCAGTTTAAACCTTCTGAAGTCATTCCTATGAGTGGGATGGTCATTGGCAACAGTATGACTGCTATGGGGCTTGCTCTTGAACGAATGAAAAATGAGTTTAAAGAAAACAATGGCCGCTTGCTCGCTTCCTTGTCTTTAGGAGCAGAGCCGAAGCAGGCCTCTCATTTGATCGTTCAGAATACATTACATGCTTCTTTGATACCTAATGTCGACCGTCTGAAGACGATTGGCCTTGTACAGTTGCCGGGAATGATGACTGGTTTGATTCTTGGTGGTGTTTCACCTGTCATGGCCATCAAGTATCAGTTAGTCATATCCCTCAGTATTTTCTCTTCTGTTTCATTAAGTGCCATGTTCATTACTTTATGTATGTACAGGTACTTTTTCAATAAAAATAAACAACTGTTGCAAACGGATGAAGAGATTAGAAGTTCACGCTCCTAATATGATCTTTCTAAAAAAAGCAAGCAGACCAAAAGGTCTGCATGCTTTTTATGGTTTAACCAAATAAGTTGTACCAGATCGTCATGACTGAGAACCATCCGAAAATCAATGCTGATGCACCTGCGAAAAGAACAGCAAAGAAGTTTTTTGTTTTAAGTTCACGGAAAATTGCCCAAACACATAAGATTGTTACGAGTAAAAGAAGAATAGCTGTTACCAAATTCAGCACCCCCTAAGTCTCTTTTCATTATTATCATCCATAAAGGATAGATGTTATACTATATGTAGTTATTATTGGTACTTATCTATTTTATAGTATAAACAAAAAATTGTCGAGTTATCTACATTATTTTTACACATTGTACGATAAAGCCGATAAACGTATAAAGAAACGAATAAATGAGGTGGAAAAAATGAAGAAAATAACCAGGTTGCCGCTTGGACCGATCGCTACAAATGCTTATATCATCCATGAAAACCATAAAGCGCTAGTCGTTGATCCGGGTGGGGATTTCGAAAAGTTGCAGAACTATTTACAGGAAAGGAAACTTGATGTAATAGCGGTCCTGTTAACACATGCTCACTTCGACCATATAGGAGCCGTTGATGCCGTAAGAGATGCTTATGAGGCTCCCGTCTACATACATGAAAAAGAAGCGGAATGGCTGGGGGATCCACAAAAGAATGGCTCGGCCTTATTCGGTTTAGGGCAAATTACAGCTCGACCAGCGGATTACTATTTTGAGCTAGGTGAAATGCAAATAGGGGACTTCCCATTTGAAGTCCGTCATACTCCGGGACATTCACCGGGAAGTGTTTCCTTTGTATTTAGAAATCAGCGTCTTACGATTGCTGGAGACACCTTGTTTCAGCGAGGTATTGGACGTACGGATTTACCGGGAGGAAGCCGTGAGGTTCTTGAGAAAAGTATAAGGGAACAGCTTTTCCCGTTACGGAATGATATGCGCATTTTTCCAGGCCACGGCCAGCCGACTACAATCGGTGAAGAGCGGGAAGAGAATCCATTCCTTAATTAATCCGTGTGATGAGCATTAAAAAAAGAACCTGTCATCCTTAAAAAGGATGACAGGTTCTTTTTTTAGTGTCCGCCAAATCCTGGTACTAAGATAAAGGAACAATAATACGTGAATCCAATCATAAAGACTGTCAAGTATGAGAAAAATATGTACACATACATACGTTCTGACAGCTTAAGGTAACCAATAGTAAGGAAAAAAGCCGTTTGAACTAGTGATAATAAGGAAGCTTCCATCATATCGCCTGTATAGAACATGACAGCGAAGATACCTGTCCAAAAGGCCAGTACTCGAAACATTCGATCCATGCTTTTTCCCCCTCCTTTTCTATCGTTAAACTATCATTCATATTATAAACGACCCGGATACAATTGTAAATAAAACGTATTCATCTTTCATTTCTCAGTATTTGTATTCCCAGTTGCGCTTATTCTTTAACCCGCCAAGTTGTGAAAAATATTTGTCTAAATGAAAAAAGGAGTTTAAAATATTGTACAAAGGTTATACAATCAATATACAATAAACTTACACAAAAAAAGCGAGGAGCGTTAAACATGGAAGAGTTAAAATTCTACACATACCCAAGTTGTACATCCTGTCGGCGCACGAAATCATGGTTAAAGAGTCAAGGGGTGGATTTTAACGAACAGCACCTGTTCCGTGAGACTCCTACCGCTGACGAATTAAGAAGGATCCTCTCACTGACCACTCATGGGATTGATGAAATTTTAGCGAAAAGAAGTAAAGAGTTTAAAACACTTGACCTAGACGTAGAGGACTTAACCTTGAATGAATTTCTGGACTTGGTTATTGAGAAGCCTAAGCTGTTGAGGCGTCCAATCTTGACCAATGGAAATAAATTAGTCATCGGATACGATTTGGATGGACTTCGTGGGATTACAGATAAAAGAATGGAATATAAACAAAATATCTCATAAAAGCATCGTCCCTCGAAGAGGGGCGATTTTTTATGGGATTTGAAAAGTTTTGAGCTGAAAGGAATTGCCATTTACTATTATATGCCACAGGCATACCCATTGAATTTCCTCACGTGAGCATTCCACTGCGCTCTCACCATCAGGAGTATGCAGGGTAGTAGAGTATTGCATTTGTTCTTTAGGGATCTTTTTTAATTCTGTATTCAATTTCAACCGTGAAGTGTCCAGAATGTGTTGTTTTATAACGGAAGCTTGATGACTTTTGACGAGGTGAAGGTGGTTTTTGTACTGGTTGATGGTTGTTAATGTGACTATGAGGAGTAAGAAACAAAGAATAAGCATCCACGGAAAGACAATTCCATGGTCATTGTGTAAGGTGGATTTTTCGCGTGTATAGCTGGTCATGAATGTTTACCTCCATTAGAATTGAAGGAGATTCATGAATAAAAGATATGGATTCTATATTTTGTATAAGGGTTTCGTGTCCAGAACCGTCGACCGTTCTCCTG
Organism: Halobacillus sp. HZG1; assembly: GCF_035818575.1. Lineage (NCBI taxonomy): Bacteria > Bacillati > Bacillota > Bacilli > Caryophanales > Bacillaceae > Halobacillus > Halobacillus sp. HZG1. Next base: position 20,056 of record NZ_JAYLVQ010000037.1, on the reverse strand, counting down.
AAAATTGTTCCATACTGTTCCATGACAATGTGCCGGTCCTGCTTATCAACGAATGAGATGAAATGATCAGAAACGTTAAAGGTACGGGATTGGTTGATTTCCCATTGTATGACTGCGTTCAGCTGATCCACCGATAAATCAGAGTAATAGTCATATCCTTTCAGTAAAGAAAATAAGGGGACGGAGATCGTTAACAGGATCATGGTCGCCATCAGACTGATTAAAACTTCTGATAAGGTAAATGCGGTTTCATTTGGACTATTCCCTTTTATCATGCAAACAGAACTCCTTGTTTTCATTTCTTTGGTTTTTCCATAATACGCAGCCTGCAATCCATTCACCCTTAGGTTGGATTATTATAGTCATTTCATAAGTTAATAAATGTTTTGATGTATAAGGAATTGGACCATGCTTCATCCTGTGTTCAAAGAATTCATTATGAAGCAGCGTGACGGCATTTCTTTCTACTTGAAGGTCTTTCTTTGCAGTCCTTATCTCGGTAAGCAAAGGAAGCGTAAATAATGTAATGATCATCAAAAGGGTAAAAGCACTTAAGGTCTCAACCATCGTGAAGCCTTCAGATTTCTTCAATTCGCAACCTGCTCGATCCAAATGGAAAAACTATCTTATAGGTTTTATTCGGGGCATAAAGGTACATTGTTCCTGCTTTTTGAATGATCCCCTTCTGATTGAATCGAACCGATGGCTGGAGAGTAGTCAAGCGCATCGCCCATTGCTCTGGTAAATTCCTAGTGAAAATTGGTTTTCGTTCTTTCGTGTCATATAAAACATAGCCTCCTGATTCTTGGTCGAAATTCAGTGTATAGTAAACATGATCATTCATAGAAAGGTGTTGGGTAAGGAGAAGGTCTTCCTTTAATTGTTGAAGGGTAAGGTCTGCTTTAAGTTTCTGGTAGGTGCGGTACTGCAATGGTATGAAACAGGAAAGGAGTATGGACCAACACAATAAAACGATGACCATTTCAGTGAAAGTGTAGCCGTTACGTTCCGGTTGGTGATGTTTTCTCACTGACATTTCCCTCTGAGCTTATTACCAATTCTGTACCGTCAGGACATGTACCTTGGGAGATATATTCTTCATCCACCAACGTTTGAATAGACGCTGGGAAAGTTTCGTGTTCAATAAAGTACGCCTGCACTTGAGCCTCTACAGTTTTTTGGAGTGCTTCACACCCTTTAGATTTTACAGAATCACTGTTCCTGGACATGTTAGGGATTGTGATGATCAACAATATAGAGATGACAAGTAGAACAATAAGCATCTCAATTAATGTGAATCCTCTTTCGTTTTTTACCATGAGAGTTCCTCCTCGTTTAAATTTGGTTCATCCATTGATACAGAGGGAGCATGATGGATGCGTAGATCAAAATGATGACAGTTGCGATTATGATGAAGAAAGCAGGCTGAATGACATGGAGCCACGTGGATATCTTTTGACTGAGGTACTCCATCAAGAATTCTGCAAGAAGTTCAAGTTCATCTTTTAAAGCTTCGACGTCGTTGGTGTGATGGAATATATTTGTTAGTTCCGGTCTGAATAACGGACAGCTGTAAATCGCCTGAGCAAAAGTTTTACCGTTGGACAGTTCTTTTAAGAGTTCATTACAGTAATGAGAGAGTAGTTCATAATTTTCATTCCCATAAATCATCTCAATAGCATCTTTTAATGGAAGACCTGCCTGAAGTAAAGAGTGGAGATGGGTCGTGAAAAGGAAGGAAACGGAGTAGGATTGATACAGCTTTAAAAGAGAGATTTTTTCATAAAATGACAGCTTTTTTTTAAAAGGCATCCGCGGTAAGATAATCATAATGGCCATAAAGAGAATGGCAGTCAGTAAAACAAGGATGCCCAGCCCATTCATCACATGCATGAGAATGACCATCATGTGGAAGGTTCCATCTTTCTTGCCTTCAAATAGATGTACAAAATTTGGGATCACGGTTTTTTGTAAGATTGTGCAAGCAACGATGAGGAAAATAAATAAGAAAACGGGGTATCGGATAACCTTCACAAATTTCTCTTTGTAATCTTTCTTCATTTGCAGCATGGCTCTACACTGATGAAAGCTTTTCGATAAGTTATGGTGGATCTGACTGAAATAGAGGAAATTGGTCACGGAAAGGGAGAAGCGTGCTTTCACAAAAGCTTCCTGGATAGGGTCTCCGGCGCTGAGGTGCTGTGTCAACGTGTCACAAGTGGATTTTAGTTTTGTGTCCCACCCAGTCATTTGCAGAGCATCGTGAAGCGGATAACCTTTGTCCAAAATATGACTGCATCTTTTAAAAAACAGAATTTGCTGACTGACAGGTAAAGGCGGGTCACGAAAACGGGTCCACTTCGTCTTTTGCAACAAAGCCAAGTGCATAGGCTTTCCTCCTTAAGTTTCTGAACGATTGAAAATTCTGCTGGTGATTGGTCTGTCCTATAATGGCTCTTTTTAATGAAGGACCTTCCAAAAGCTCGAGAATGGCTGCTCTCTTCGGTAAATGCTTGGCTCCCCTAAGAGAGATAAGCTGTTGAGATGCAATGGCAATCATGGTTTGGTCGATATCGGTTTGTTTGATACTCATCTCTTTAAGACGGTGAATGGTACCATGTGCATCCCGCGCATGAATCGTGCTGATAACGAGGTGGCCGCTTAAAGCGGCACGAAACGCAAATTGAGCGGTTGATTTGTCTCGGATTTCCCCGACCATTAAGAGGTCAGGGTCATGTCTTAAGGCCGCTTTTAACCCCGTATCATAGGTCACACCTGCACGCTCATTCACTTGTACTTGAATAATGTTGTTTAAATTTTTCTCGATGGGGTCTTCAAGAGTAATAGCCTGAAATGAATTTGAGGAGGTGAGGGATTGGAGCAAGGCATACAAGGTAGTGGTTTTTCCACTTCCCGTCGGTCCTGTGAAGAGGATCATGCCACTTCGGTAATTCAACCAACGCTGGATTTTTTTAAGTTGGTAAGGAAAAAGAAAAAGCTGTTCAAGTGGAGTATGGTCCATCGGTCTTAGAATGCGAATGGCCAAACTTTCGGTTCCGGTTATGGGGAGGGTAGACAGGCGCAGGTCGAATGTGTTCTGATTGGAGCGGTGTTGGAGTGTACCGTTTTGAGGTCGTTTGTGTTCTCCAATATCCATCCCTGAAGTGAATTTGAAGTAGGAAAGAAGCTTCTTGTATATGGGAATTGGTGTCGTGGAGTGGAAAATACGGTTTCCATGGATACGGAAATGAATGGAGGCTGTTTCTTCATAAGGGGAAAAGTGGATGTCCGTAGCAGTTTGCTGGATTGCGGAAACGATAAGGTCATGGGCATATTGAGCGATGGATTTCAAACATTTATCACCTCTTTCGTATTATTTTGGCCTTTTATTGTATTCGACATAAAGGGACTAATTCCTGCAATAACTTTTTAAAAGGAGGAAAATGATAGTGATTTTTTTAATTGGCTTCATGGGAAGTGGCAAGTCTACAATAGCAAAAATGGTAAGTGAAAAAACAAGTTATTCTTACATAGAAATGGATGAGGCTATTGAAGAAGCAGAAGGAATGAAGATTCGTGATATGTTCACGCTAAAAGGAGAGCAGTACTTTCGGGATAAGGAAACAGAATTCTTGAAGAACTTAAGAGAAGAAGTTGTCTTGTCTACAGGAGGGGGAGTCATCCTCCGGGAAGAGAATCGTGAACTCATGCAAGAAGGGACCGTTGTTTACTTAAAAGCAGAATGGGAGACGATTGTGGAAAGATTGGCTGGTGACACCGACCGGCCCTTGTGGAAAGGTGATGTCTCAGAAAAGAAAAAACGGTTTGATGAACGTCTGAGTTTATATGAACAGACGGCAGATATAGTCATACATGTGGACCAGAAGACTCCGGAAAAGATCACTGAAGAAGTGGTGTCACGTCTAAAGTAGCAGGGTTTGGAGCATACTAAAGGCAACAATGGAAAAAGAGGGGTTCTCATGAATCAGAATGATTATGTAAAGTTTTTGACAGAAGAAGTTGTCAAGTATATGCACATGTCTAAGGATGAGAAGCAGCAACGAAAAGAATCCAAGCCCTCCAAAAAATCCTCCTTTTACTGGTTCGGATTGCTTCCTTTCGCTTTGAAAATGTTTAAAAGAAAACGAATCAACAATCATTGAAAGAGTAAGAAAAGCCGCTGAGGTTCTCAGCGGCTTTTTCGTTTTCACAAACTGTGGAATGATGATCTCTGGAACCACTCAAGCAATCTGTTACGCCCGCATGTTTCCATTCTAAATTCAGACAGCTGTTTTTTTCTTATGGATATTTATCTCATGGATTGTCTGAAACTTCATTTTGCATCCAGGTCTTGCTGGTTTCCTGTGAAATATAAAATAGTCCTCCATTGATGACTTCCATTTCTATATAAGGTTTGTAACGATTATCAAGCTGCTCACGCTCTTTCGTGAAAGAATCCAAACCGATGTCTTCAGATTCATAAAAGGATTCCAGCAATTGGGTTTCTTTTTCAAGATGGTGCAGAGAATCTTTTGCCCATTGATGATCGAGCGAACCTACATACGTTTCAATATGTCGTTCCATGCGTTTATATGCATGTGATAAGGAAATGACAGGCCTCATCGGAAATGTATAGTCCGAAACGGTGGTTTCAAAATTCATATCCATCATTTTGTCCATCATTCCAAGCATCATCGTCCCGTGGATTAAATTGATTCCTATAGAAACAGATTCATCCCTGGTATGTTTTCCGCGGAAGTGCAGAAGCCCATTAACGACCAGCCAGGGACTCATGGCCCGGTTTTGTCCCGTGGTTTGATGGACTACTTCATAAAGCCTGGCTGTCCGTGCTTTAGAAATTGCTGTATTGTACAAGCGGTGAAGTTTAGGTGTTCCTGCATGAAGATAAATGCCGCCTGCCTGTTTCTGATCCGTATCACTGAAGGTCAGCTTCATTGGGACGCCTTCTCGATTCATTTTCTTCATGTAATGCCAGTAAAAAGGCCGATTCATGATCTCCTCATCCATCTCGTTGGTAAGCTGTACAGTGAATTGGGAAGGAGAATCGCTGATGATGGTACAACCGTGAGATGAAAAGAACTGTTTGACGAACGATTTGTGTGGGTTTGGGGCATTCAACTCGATTCCCTCCTTTCATTCACCGTATGCTCGACATAACTGACTAAATTGTTAAGTTTGATGTCAACTTCTCCTTGACTTTCCGATTGTTTAAGGATGGATTGAATTTGATGCTCGAACGAGCCACCTGGAATTTGCTCAAGAATATGATCCAGGTCACCGACCGCATTTTTGAACATTTCGATCTTCTCATACAGCATCTTCATAATGTGGTCTTCAATCGTATCTTTGATTGCAAAGTTAAAAATTTTAACATCGTGCTCCTGTCCGAAGCGGTGAATCCTTCCAATTCTTTGTTCAAGGCGCATGGGGTTCCATGGAAGATCGTAGTTGATCATGTGGTGACAGAATTGGAGGTTGATCCCCTCTCCACCGGCTTCTGTTGCGACCATCACCTGGGCTTTGTTCTTGAACAATTGTTTCATCCAATCCCGCTTGCTCTTATTGAATTTTCCGCTGAATGGTACGGAAGTAATTCCGTTCTGTTGGAGATACCACTGCAAATAAAATTGGGTGGCGCGGTATTCTGTAAATACTATGAATTTCTCGCCTGTTTTTTCAATCAGTTCAGTCATACGTTTGGCTTTCACATGATGAGGGACCTGTCCGATCGCTTCAATGTATTCATCATAGAGGTCAGCTTTTTCTTCCGGTGCATTTTTCTTCAATTGGTTCAGGGACATGTAACAAGCTTCTCTGGATGAACATAGTTCTTTTGCAAGTGTCAGCCACGTAAAGGACGGGTGACTTGCTTTTAGATGTTCTAGTTTTCTGTACATGTCCATTTCTTCATCTGAAAACGAGAGTCTTTCGTTGACGACTTTACGCTTGGAGGAATCGAGTCCGGTGTCTTTTCTCCGGTTCCGTATCATTAAATGCCCGACAAGAGAATGGATGTGTTGGATATTATCCTTATCGTCAGCATTTTCTTTATATTTCTTCTTGAAATCGGTCAAGTTTCCGAGGTAACCAGGTTTTAGAATAGATACTAAATTAAACAAATCACTCAATTTGTTTTGAATGGGTGTAGCAGTCAATAGAAGACAATAAGTTTTTTTCAAGGATTGTACGAATTGGTAATTTTTCGTTTGATGGTTCTTGAGCTTATGAGCTTCGTCAATAATGATAAGATCGTAATCGATATCGAGAATGACTTCTCTGTGATTTTCCCGTTTGGCCATATCGATGGAAGTCACTGTTACGTCCCATTCTTTCCATGAAGCCTGTTTCTTACGGGGAGAAGCAGCCTGAATGTAAAACTTTTCATTTAGTTCTTGAATCCATTGGTTTACAAGGGAAGCGGGTGTTAAAATGAGAATTTTTTTAGCTCTTCCCCTGATCATATATTCTTTTAGAATCAGCCCTGCCTCTAAAGTCTTTCCGAGCCCTACTTCATCAGCTAGAATGGCGCGGCCATTCATCTGATGGACGGCTGTTTCTGCTGCTTCAATCTGGTGTTCCATAAAATCTACATGGGGGAGATGTTCAAGAGCAAGGAGGCCGTCGAATTTTGGTACGGTTTTAAATTGCGCAGCCTGATACGCTAGCTTAAATCCATCCCAGGTTGTGAGTTTGTCGGGATGTTCCAGGTTCTCGCTCAATAATCCAATAAATGACTGGTCTGGATGAATTTCGATCATATTTGTAGCCCTCCATAAATAGGGATGATAAAAGATTGCGAATTATTGTAGAATTACCATGTCTTTTGTGAAAGACGCGTGATATAATGATGCTGAAAATATACAAAATAATGTTTGAACTTTACACAATAGTATGCCCGGTAAAATCTAGAAAAATACGAAAGCGAATGACTGTAGAGGGAGAGACCACGTACGTGGCGCCGAAGGAGCAAGCAATCATTTGTGAATCTCTCAGGCAAAAAGACCTCTATAGGACGCAACTCTGGAGAGTGTTTGCATTTTGTGTGCAAACCACCCAAGAAGCAAGCGTCAGGTTTTCCTGATGTGAATCTTTCTGGTGAAACGGACAGAGACTCCCGTACAAGCGGTGAAGTCTCTTTTTTTATGGGCGAAATCAGTGATGAGGAGTGGTTCCAATGGCAGATTTGAAACGAACACCGTTATACTCTGAATATAAAAAACTCGGAGCGAAAACCATCGATTTTGGCGGCTGGGATTTACCTGTGCAGTTCTCCAGTATCAAAGAGGAGCACCATGCTACACGAACAGCCGCAGGGTTGTTTGATGTCTCTCACATGGCAGAAGTGATGGTGGAAGGGCCGGATAGTCTTCCCTTTCTGCAAAAAATGCTGACGAACGACGTATCCAAGCTGGAACCAGGGAAAGCTCAATACACAATTATGTGCTATGAAGACGGGGGGACGGTGGATGATTTGATCGTTTATCACCTTGATCAAGACAAATATCTCCTCGTTGTGAATGCAGCAAACCGGCAAAAGGACTATGAATGGTTGAAAGAACATCAGGGAGGCGACGTAACCGTGGAAGACGTCTCTGATGAATACGTACAACTGGCGGTTCAGGGACCAAAAGCGGAAGAAGCACTTCAGACCATCACGGACACGGATCTTTCCGACATCAAGTTTTTCCGCTTCAAGCAAGGTGTGACCTTGAAGGGTGTAGATGGAGATGCTCTTGTATCCCGCACAGGTTACACCGGGGAAGACGGCTTTGAAATTTACCTGCACGCAGATTCAGGAGCCCAGTTGTGGCAGGCCATCCTTGAGGCGGGTGAACCGTTTGGGTTGAAGCCGGTTGGACTCGGGGCTCGTGACACGCTTCGTTTTGAAGCAAACCTCGCCTTGTATGGCCAGGAGCTTAGTAAAGAAATCACTCCGATTGAAGCCGGATTGAACTTTGCAGTGAAAGTGAATAAAGAGTCAGACTTTATTGGGAAGGATGTCTTAAAACGACAAAAAGAAGAGGGCCCTGGTCGAAAGCTTGTCGGAATAGAGATGATCGATAAAGGGATTCCTCGTACCCATTACGATGTCCTGGACGGCGAAGAAGTCATTGGCTTTGTTACTACAGGAACTCAGTCCCCAACCCTTGGGAAAAACGTCGGTCTGGCACTGATTAATAGCGAATACACAGCTGAGGGCACTGAAGTGACGGTTCAAGTCCGGAAAAGGAAACTGAAAGCGAAAGTCGTCAAAACACCTTTGTATAAAAGATAAATTGAGGGGGATGGAAGCATGGAGTTTCGTTATTTGCCCATGACAGAAAGAGATAAAAAAGAAATGCTGAATGTCATCGGTGTTGAGCAGTCCGATGAACTTTTCTCAGATATACCGGAAAGTATCCGTTTTAAAGGTGATTTACAAATCAAAAAACCTAAAAATGAATTTCAACTGATGAAAGAGTTAACGGAGCTGGCTGGAAAGAACGTCGATTTGAAATCTCATACCTCTTTTCTTGGTGCGGGTGTTTATGATCATTACATTCCTTCTATTGTAGATCATGTCATTTCAAGATCAGAATTTTACACGGCTTATACTCCTTATCAGCCTGAAATTTCTCAAGGTGAGCTGCAGGCCATTTTTGAATTTCAGACAATGATCTGTGAATTGACAGGGATGGATGTAGCAAACTCCTCCATGTACGATGGAGGGACGGCTTTAGCTGAAGCCGTTAACTTGTCTGCCGGTCAAACGAAGAAGAAGAAAGTACTCGTGTCAAAAGCGATTCATCCTGAGTCCTTAGCTGTTATCCATTCCTATGTTAAAGGACCAGGCGTGGAAGTGGTGGAGATCGACCATAAGGACGGTAGAACAGATCTTGAGCAATTAGAAAGAGAAATCGATGAGGACACGGCAAGTGTGGTGGTTCAGTATCCGAACTTCTTCGGTCAAATCGAACCACTGGACCAGGTTAAAGCTATTGTAGATACACAGAAAAAAGCGATGATGATCACATCAAGCAATCCCCTTGCTTTAGGGTATTTAACGCCCCCGGGGGAATTTGGAGCCGATATCGTTGTCGGAGATGCCCAAGTGTTTGGAATACCTGCACAGTATGGAGGTCCTCACTGCGGATATTTTGCGACGACGAAGAAATTGATGAGAAAAGTGCCGGGGAGACTCGTTGGGCAGACGGTGGATGAAGAAGGCCGTCGCGGCTTCGTATTGACCTTGCAGGCTAGAGAACAGCATATCCGTCGGGATAAAGCCACTTCTAACATATGTTCCAATCAAGCCTTGAATGCTTTAGCTTCTTCAGTAGCCATGTCTTCGCTTGGTAAACAGGGCTTGAGAAAAATGTCCTGGATGAATATCCAGAAAACAGCCTATATGAAGAAGCAGCTCCAGGAAAAAGGCGTGGAGGTTGTTTTTGACGGGGCATTCTTTAATGAAATTGTAGTGAAATTGAATAAAGACGTGAAAGAGCTCAACCGCCTCCTTCTTGAGCAGGGGATCATCGGAGGATACGACCTTGGTGAAGTCGATGAAAAACTGAAGAACTGTATGTTAGTTGCCGTAACAGAGATTCGGACAAAAGAAGAGATTGATATGTTTGTCAAGGAAGTGGGGGATCTTCATGTCTAACCAGGACTTTCCGTTAATATTTGAATTGAGTCAAGAAAGTCGTACGGGATATAGCTTACCAGAGTTCGATGTGCCGGAAACAGATGTCGATGACATGATTGGAGCAGGCTATATCAGAAAAAGTGAACCAGATCTGCCAGAAGTAAGTGAGCTGCAAATTATGCGCCACTACACGGGCCTTTCCAAAAGAAATCACGGGGTGGACTCAGGTTTTTACCCCCTTGGTTCCTGCACGATGAAATATAATCCAAAAATGAATGAAGATGTAGCTAGGCTGACTGGATTCAGTCATATCCACCCTTATCAGCCTGTAGAAAGTGTTCAGGGAGCATTACATTTAATGTACGATTTGCAGGAATCTCTGGCTGCCATTACAGGCATGGATACCGTTACCTTACAGCCGGCTGCCGGTGCTCATGGGGAATGGACGGGGTTAATGATGATCCGTGCTTACCATGAAGCAAGGGGAGAGTCAAACCGGACGAAAGTCATTGTACCGGACTCTGCTCATGGTACGAATCCTGCCTCAGCTACAGTCGCTGGTTTTGAAGCGGTAACCGTGAAGTCGGATGAGAGAGGACTTGTTGACCTGGAAGACTTAAAACGAGTAGTCGATGAACAAACGGCAGCTCTAATGCTTACCAACCCGAACACTCTTGGTTTGTTTGAAGAGGATATCGAAGAAATGGCGGCCATTGTGCATGAAGCCGGCGGAAAGCTTTATTATGATGGTGCAAACCTCAATGCCATTCTTGGTTATGCACGACCAGGGGACATGGGCTTTGACGTGGTTCACTTAAATCTTCATAAAACGTTCACAGGCCCTCACGGAGGCGGAGGACCAGGTTCAGGTCCAGTCGGAGTTACCGCTGAATTCGCTGAATATTTGCCAGCACCGATTTTGAAGAAGGAAAATGACTTGTATGTGTTTGATTATGACCGCCCACAATCAATTGGAAGAGTGAAACCTTACTATGGGAACTTTGGCATTAACGTCCGTGCCTATACGTACATCCGTACGATGGGGCCGGAAGGGTTGAAAAAAGTGAGCGAATACGCCGTCATCAATGCGAATTACATGATGCGACGCCTTCAAGAGGAATTCGATCTACCATTCGATCGTCATTGCAAGCACGAATTTATCCTGTCTGGTAAACGTCAGAAAAAGCTTGGGGTCCGCACATTGGATATGGCGAAGCGTCTTCTTGACTTCGGCTATCATCCACCGACTATTTACTTCCCGATCAATGTGGAAGAGGCTCTCATGATCGAGCCGACGGAAACGGAATCAAAAGAAACGCTGGATGATTTCATTGATCGGATGATTCAAATCGCACACGAAGCGGAGAATGATCCTGAAAAAGTTCAAGAGGCACCTCATACGACGATTGTGAGTCGTATGGATGAAACGCAAGCTGCACGGAAGCCTGTTTTAAGATATCAAAAAGAACAATAACAAAACCCGGAGTCCATCTACATATGGACTCCGGGTTTTATCTCTTAAACTCTATAGTTTAAGTGGAGAAAAGAAAATCCCGGTTCTTTGAGAACCGGGAGGGTGGTTACTTTTTCGTTTTGACTTTACCATTCCACTTTTTGAATCCACCTTCAAGCATATTGAGGTCTTCATATCCTTGCTTGTGGAGCATCATTGCGGCACGTGCGGAACGGGCGCCGCTTTGGCAGTATAGATAAACAGGTTTGTCTTTGCGGATTTCAATAAGGCGGTTTTTCATTTGAGACAATGGTATATTTCTTGCCCCAAGAATGTGGCCGCCATCAAATTCCTTCGGTTCACGAACATCAATCAACTGGGCTTTTCTGTACCCTTCGCGGAACTTGTCTTCCGGTAATGTGGTCATGATTTTTCTAGCTTTGAAGAATCTATACAAACCGAAAGCGATAATTAATAGGATCGCTGCGATTAAGATCCATAAATCCATCTTTCCATCCCCCTCATTTCTCTATTCCTCTATCTATTATAGGAGGGAATGAGGAGTATTTCAAAAAAATTTTTCCGAAACATGTGTGAAATTGTTATTTTGTCGAGGATTGTAGTAGGTGATAGGATGCAAATGATGAAAAAGCTGAAACAACCAACAAGGGAGAGGTTTTTCTTTTAATCTCTGGGATATACGTTTAATATCTCAAGATTTTCCGATTGACAAGTTTCTACATATTCGTTCAACAGCACAATATATGGTGACTGAAAATTATCACAACACAATATATTGATTATCTTTTTGCAGATGTGGTATGTTACATATATCAAATGAAAATTACTTAGTTTTTAGTTTAAAGGGAGAGATGCAAAATGCAGACGACCACCTCCATAGATGTACACACAAAAATTGATGTGCAACGCCTCAATGCAGATATAAGGCAGTTTCCACAGGTTCATGAAATTACTGAATCCATGGCAATCACACACAAAGGTGTCTCACGACTTGTGATGCTGGACAGGTATGCGTTTAAAGATACAGAAAAGTTGACTCTTGCAGAGGGTGATTTCGTAGTTCTTACAGTTAAGGACGATCCGAAGTTCCCTGCCCGTGGTTTTGGGTTTATTCATTCTATTGATTGGCAGACTCACCAGGCTATAGTAAGGGTGGAAGATGAATTCCTAAATGTTCTTGAGCATGAAGAGGAACGAAAAACAGGTTTGATCAAGCGTAGCCTTGACACGATCGATAAACCTTTGGAAGTCTACTATGAGCAGATTGCCCTTCGTAATGCTTCGGGGCTTTCTGAAGTAGAAACAGATACGGAAAAGAAACAACAAAGCTTCAATGACTTCTATGAAGAGTTATCGGAGTTGAATTTCATTCCAGCCGGACGTGTTTTGTATGGCGCAGGTTCTCAAACCGATGTCACATATTTTAATTGTTATGTGATGCCATACATTCAAGACTCTCGTGAAGGCATATCGGATCATCGTAAGCAAGTGATGGAAATTATGTCCCGTGGAGGTGGAGTGGGAACGAATGGCTCAACACTACGTCCTCGGAACACGCTGGCTAGAGGAGTAAACGGCAAATCTTCAGGTTCCGTTTCCTGGCTCGATGATATCGCTAAGCTTACACACCTTGTCGAACAAGGTGGTTCAAGACGCGGGGCGCAAATGATTATGTTATCTGACTGGCACCCTGACATTCTTGAATTTATTATTTCTAAAATGCAAAATACGCGAATTCTCCGTTTCCTCATTGAGAATACCGAAGATGAAACGATCAAACAATTGGCTAAAGATAAATTGAAATTCACCCCGCTCACAGAAACAGAGAGGGACTTGTACCAGAGTGTGGTCAATTATAAACACATCCAAGGGCAAGGAGGATTTACGGATCAAAGCATTCAAGAAGCAGAAGAAAAGCTTCACCTCGGCGGGAACTATACCGTTCATAACTCTGAATTTTTGACAGGCGCCAACATTTCTGTGTGTATCACGAATGAATTTATGGAAGCTGTGGAAAATGATGCTGCTTATGAGCTTCGTTTCCCGGATGTTGAAAATTATTCAGCTGAAGAAATGAAAATCTACAATGAAGAATGGCATCAAAGTGGAGATGTTCGTGAATGGGAGGCGCGTGGATTCGATGTGCGCACCTATCGTACAGTAAAAGCCAGCGAATTGTGGAACCTTATCAATATCTGTGCTACGTATTCGGCTGAACCAGGCATATTCTTTATTGATAATGCCAATGAGAAAACAAATGCAACAGCATATGGACAGAAGGTAGTCGCTACAAACCCTTGTGGTGAACAGCCACTTGCTCCTTATTCTGTATGTAATCTCGCTGCAGTCAACCTGGCAAATGTTGCAGACAAGGAACGCAAGCAGGTCGACTTTGAAAAGCTCAAGAAAACGGTTCGTCGTGGTGTCCGTATGCAGGACAATGTCATTGACGCAACTCCGTATTTCCTGGAAGAAAATAAAGTGCAGGCCCTTGGTGAACGAAGAATTGGTCTTGGTGTTATGGGCCTTCATGACTTGTTGATTTATTGTGAGACCACTTATGGATCTGAAGCAGGAAACCAACTGGTCGATGAAATTTTTGAAGCTATCGCTACCACGGCCTATCGTGAGTCGATTGAACTTGCAAAAGAAAAAGGCAGTTTTCCATTCTTAACAGGAAAAACGCAGGAAGAAACGAAAGAACTGCGTGAACGTTTTATTCAGACGGGCTATATGAAGGAAATGCCGGAAGATATACGCCAAGATGTACTGACGTATGGAATTAGAAACTCCCATCTCTTAACTGTTGCTCCTACAGGAAGTACTGGTACTATGGTGGGCGTAAGTACCGGACTTGAGCCTTACTTTTCATTCTCCTATTACCGAAGCGGTCGTTTAGGTAAATTTATTGAGGTGAAGGCAGATATTCTTCAGGAATATTTGGATGCTCATCCGGAACAAGATCCCAATGAGTTGCCGGATTGGTTCATTACCGCAATGACAATGAGCCCGGAGGCACACGCAGATACACAGTGCATCATCCAGCGCTGGGTAGATAGCAGTATTTCCAAGACAGTCAATGCTCCAAAAGGGTACACCGTTGAACAAGTGGAAAGAGTGTACCAACGTTTATATCGTGGAGGTGCCAAAGGTGGTACGGTCTACGTTGATGGAAGTCGGGATAGTCAAGTATTATCTTTAAAAGCAGAAGAGAATGACTTCGAGGGAGAACAGACGGAACTGTTTGAATCGGAAGACAAAAAACCTCATGTTGTACTTATGGACACGATCCATGAGCTAGATAAGACAAACGTTACAATCGGATCTGAAGTAGGAGATACGTGTCCCGTTTGTCGCCAGGGTACGGTTGAAGATATAGGTGGTTGCAATACTTGCACGAACTGTAATGCGCAGTTGAAGTGTGGATTGTAATAACACAACCGGTCGTTTTTAACGGCCGGTTTATTTTTTTGATTCCTTTCATTGTGTTAAAGATCAAGTACAGGCCTTGCTTGTCACTGGTAGGAATCTGGTGTATCATTTTAATGTGGAAACATATGCTATAAAAACCGTCCACCATACAGTGTAGGGCGTGTACATAAGACAGGGTATTGGGGGTTCAACATGCCGACACCTAGCATGGAAGATTACATTGAACAAATCTATATATTAATTGAAGATAAAGGTTATGCACGAGTTTCTGATATAGCTGAAAATCTCCAGGTACATCCATCCTCCGTTACGAAGATGGTTCAGAAACTTGATCGAGACCAATACTTGAACTATGAAAAATATCGAGGATTGATTTTAACACCAAAAGGAAAGAAAGTCGGAAAGCGTCTTGTTTATCGTCATGAACTATTGGAACAGTTCCTGGAGATTATCGGGGTCGATCAGGAGAATATTTATGATGATGTTGAAGGTATTGAGCACCACATGAGTTGGAACTCTATCGACCGTATTGGTGATCTCGTTCAATACTTCGATGAGAAGCCAGAGCGTGTGAGTGCGTTAAGAGAAGTTCAGAAAAAGAATGAAGAACAGAATGATGAGTGAAAAGACGCATGGGATCCCATGCGTCTTTTTTTATGACGAATTTTTTATACACCTCATTGATCCGTTATCCTGATATTATTGTAATATTTTATATATGCTTTAGGTCTTCATCGGCCATTTCGTAACCGAATGCCTCGGAAAATGTGCAGGCGGGGGAACTATTAATTGCCAGCGAAAGACAAGGTATAGCATCTTAAATAGCCTTGCCTTTGAATTCGTCTGCTTTCGTTCTAATTTGCCAAACCCGTGTTTATAATGAAGTAAAGTGGGGTGAAGCAGGATGAAAGTGGACGGTGTTTTTTCCGGCGGCGGTGTGAAAGCCCTTGCTTTCATTGGAGCTCTTGAAGAACTAGAAGAGCAAGGGTACACATTCAAACGAATGGCAGGAACATCGGCTGGTGCCATTTTGGCTAGTTTGACAGCCGCCGGCTACACAGCTAGAGAACTGAAGGAAAGACTCAATCATCTTTCGTTTCTTAGTTTAGTAGACGTTCCATTGTCAGATCGCCTGTTTCCATTTATGAAATGGCTTCTTTTGTATTATCGGATGGGGCTGTATAAAGGGAATCAGTTGGAAAATGTATTAGAGGAGTGGCTTGGTGAAAAGGGCGTGCGTACTTTTGCGGACTTACCGTCCGGGTCATTAAAGGTGATATGTTCTGACCTGACTTTAGGAAGAATAGTTGTGATCCCTGATGATTTGAAGAAAGTGTACGGCATTGATCCTGCTACTTTCTCTGTAGCCAAAGCTGTAAGGATGAGCTCAGGACTCCCCTACTTTTTTATTCCTGTAAAAATTCACGGAAAACGTGGAAGGTCCATTATGGTAGATGGTGGAGTGTTGAGTAATTTCCCTCTGTGGATTTGGGAAAAGCCGGATGGCTGTCGTACCAGACCTATAATCGGAATGAAGTTAAGTGATGAACCAGATAAATTACCAGAACAGAAAATCAAAAATGCCATCCAAATGTTCCATGCACTTTTTAAGACGATGCAGCAAGCCCACGATGCAAGGTACATTTCCAAGGCGTTGAGTAAGGATATTATCTTTATCCCGGTCAGTGGAGTAGAAACAACGGATTTTGATATGAGTAAAGAAGAAAAAGAAACCTTGATGGCGTTAGGTCGTGAACATGCAAGTAAATTCTTGAAACGATGGAGCAGATGAACCAAAATACGAAATAAAAAAATCGAGCCATTAGAAGGTGGCTCGATTTTTTCCTTTGCTTTTACTGCCTTCAATTACACGAAGCTGTGGTCCACTCGAACGTTTCCGGTTTTTTCTACCTAATGCAGACGCTTTGGTCTGGGCTTTGGCTACAGGGCTTTTCTTAATGGCAGGTGTTGGCTGCTTGTATTTTTGTTTGGATTGTTTGACTGCTTGCTTGTATTTCTTCATTTCATTTCGGTTTCCACCTGCTGCCCCTCCTATACCGCGCTTGCGGAGGAAGAAGAAGTAGATGGCACCGTAAATGAGAACAGCGATTCCGATCATCATAACGATCGAAGTGAGAAAGCTGGTTGTGTTCGTAAACAACTGAACGCCAACAAAGAAAATGGCTAAACCAATCAATGTGTAAATGACAGGAGTCATCCAATTACGCATGATATTTTCCTCCCTTCTCGTAGTGGTCGACTATGAATATCTGGTTATTGAACTATACCCTTATTTCAACACTATTCATCATCAGATGCGGCGGATGGTAGGCTATTATGTGCTATTTAAGATTGTGTCCTTTATAGAATAAAATATGCAGGCCCATCATTATTTTTGAATGGTGAAAGAGTACGTTTTAGTAAACTCTTTCCTTCAAAGGGGCTTGTTTAAACAATAGAGTATTAAATTTGGTTGGACTTTTATTTTACCTCAAATTCGTATGAAGCACTAGCCCAACAATCGAAAAGAGCATGAAAAAATTGGGGTTGGTTAAAATGAGAATAGAGGTGATGAAGATGGCTGAAAAACAAAAAGACCAAAGACAACAAGAGCCACAGCAAAGTGTCATAGCAAAAGCATTAGTCATAGGGTTTACTGCCGGGATTTTATGGAGTGGTTTAGGTGCGCTTGCGTATTATTTCAATTTCACAGAAGTGTCTCCTGCCTCCTTCGTTTTCCGATCATTCTGGCAGACGGATTGGACGGGTACATGGCTTGCTGAAGTACTAGCTGTTCTTATTCTAGGGATATTATCTTTAGGGACAGCTCTTATTTACTATCTTCTTCTGAAAAAAAAGAATGGGATGTGGCCAGGTGTTTTTTATGGAATAGGGCTCTGGGCGGTCGTTTATCTTCTATTAACCCCCATCTTTCCAGCAATTCCGGCTTTTATGGAACTAAATAGTGATACATGGGTGACAACTGGTTGTTTGTTTATTTTATACGGGGTTTTTATCGGGTATTCCATCTCTTATGAATACAGGGAGTTCAATGAGACAGTGAATTCTTATTCAAATCAAGGGAGAGTATGATAAACTTAAAGTGTATGACAATTTTGGAAATGGTGGGATTGGTGAATGGGGAAGAAGCGGCTGTTTTTGATCAATGGGCCGAATTTGAATAGGTTAGGCAAGCGGGAGCCGGAAACATACGGAAAAAAATCTCTTGAAGATGTTGAGGTATTGGTCGAGCAAACGGCCTCGGAGCTCGGGTATGTAGTCACATCTTTTCAGTCCAATCATGAGGGGGATCTCGTCGATTGGATTCAGCGGGCTGAAGAAGAGGCTGAGGGGATCATCATAAACCCCGCAGCTTATACACACACAAGCATTGCTTTAAGGGATGCCATAAGTGCAATCTCAAAACCTGTGGTAGAGATCCATATTTCAAATGTCCATGAACGGGAATCTTTCCGCCATATCTCGATGTTAGCACCGGTTTGTTCAGGCCAAATAGTCGGCTTTGGAATCGATGGCTACCGATTAGCGACATTGGGGATGATCCAAAAGATAGAAAGTGAAGGGAGAAATCATTCGTGAGTAAACTTTCAAATTTAAGAAAATCGATTGCGTCAAATGAACTAGATGGCCTTTTAATTATGAGTCCGAAAAACAGAAGGTATATATCAGGCTTTGCCGGTTCTTCTGGAGCTCTTTTAGTGACGAGAGACGCAGCTGTTTTAATTACAGATTTCCGTTATACAGAACAAGCGGCAGAGCAAGCGAAGGAGTTTGAGATCCTCGAACATAAAACGCCTATGCCGAAAACAGTTGCTGAAAAAGCAAAAGAATTAGGTTTGAAACGGATCGGATTTGAAAAAGATCATGTTACCTATACGCTTTTCGAACAATATAATGAAGTTTTAGAGGCAGAACTCGTCCCTACGTCAGGCCTTGTGGAAAAATTACGCTTGATTAAGACGGATGAGGAGATTAGTATATTAAAGGATGCCGTTAAGATTGCTGATGATGCTTTCGAACATATTCTTAGTTACATAAAGCCTGGTGTGAAGGAGATTGATGTATCTAATGAACTTGAGTTCTTCATGCGTAAGCAAGGAGCGACCTCTTCAAGTTTTGATATTATCGTTGCATCAGGATATCGTTCAGCTCTGCCCCACGGTGTGGCTTCCGAAAAGGAAATCCAATCTGGAGAGCTTGTGACGCTTGATTTTGGTGCCCTTTACAAAGGGTATTGTTCTGATATCACAAGAACAGTAGCTGTAGGCGAAATCAATGATCAGTTGAAGGAAATCTATGATACCGTTTTACAGGCCCAGTTAAAAGGTATGGAAGGAATAAAAGAAGGCATCACGGGTAAGGAAGCCGATGCGCTGACACGTGATTATATAAAAAAAAAAGGGTATGGCGAATATTTCGGTCATTCCACAGGTCATGGAATTGGTTTGGACGTCCACGAAGGGCCTGGACTTTCTTTCCGTTCCGATGTCACTCTTGAAGAAGGCATGGTCGTGACGGTTGAGCCGGGCATTTATGTTCCGAACGTCGGAGGCTGCCGTATTGAAGATGATACAATCGTGACGAAAACAGGAAATGAACGACTGAGCAAGTCTACCAAAGAATTAATCACGTTGTAATTTAAAGGAGGAAGACAAATGATTTCAGTAAACGATTTTCGTACAGGACTGACAATTGAAGTGGATGGAGATATTTGGCAAGTAATGGATTTCCAACACGTAAAGCCAGGAAAAGGAGCGGCCTTTGTTCGTTCGAAACTCCGTAACCTCCGCAACGGAAATATTCAGGAAAAAACGTTCCGTGGTGGTGAAAAAGTAGAACGTGCACACATTGAAAACCGCAAAATGCAATATCTTTATGCAAATGGTGATATGCACGCGTTCATGGATATGGAGACATATGAACAAGTGGAAATTCCTACAGCTACTATCCAGGAACAATTGAACTATTTGAAAGAGAACATGGAAGTCCAAATCCAGTCATACGAAAGTGAAACAATCGGTGTTGAACTGCCGAAAAACGTTGAGCTTGAAGTTACAGAAACAGAACCTGGTATTAAAGGTGACACAGCAAGTGGCGGTACAAAACCTGCAACACTTGAAACCGGTCTGACTGTTCAAGTGCCATTCTTCATCAATGAAGGGGAAGTATTGGTCATCAGTACGACAGACGGCAAATACGTATCCCGTGCATAATCTTGCGTTTCGAAAAGAACTTGTCCGATCCGGACAGGTTCTTTTTTTTGTGTGAAATATCTATGACCCAAGGAAAAGACTTTTCCATATAAGCTTCCTTTTCTTGAAGACTCAGTTTCGAGACTTTTGTTGAGTGGATGGGGGCTGCGGGGAATAGCTCGCTTTCCGCGGGAGCGCGGTGAGCCTCCTCGGACTGCGTCCTGTGGGGTCTCACCCTGCACTTTTTTCCCGCAGGAGTCTCGCCATTCCCCTCCGCCCCTTTGCTATATC
>NZ_JAYLVQ010000036.1:0-9803 GCF_035818575.1 Halobacillus sp. HZG1 | reverse complement strand
GGTGAGACCCCACAGGACGCAGTCCGAGGAGGCTCACCGCGCTCCCGCGGAAAGCGAGTTATTACCCGCAGCCCCCATCCACTTAACAAAAATCTCGAAACTGAGTCTTCAAACCTGCCATATAGTTTTATAGACGGCGGTGATACCTACGATAGAAACTGATCATTAAATGTGCGGATCGTTTCTGTCAGGGCCTGCATTTTTTCCTTGTCCGATACTGTGAACGATTCTTTTTCAATAATGTATTGCACATCGGAATGGATTTCTTTTAAAGCAGCCGTAATCTCCTCTACCTTGTCTGATTCCTCATTTGTAAATGATTCCTTAGTAATCACCGATCGAAGCTTGAACAACTCATTCGAATAATTACGGAAATACCCTTTTTCCAATTCACTCGATCTCTCAGCTGCATTCAATAATCTTTGATTGCCGGTCAGTTGCTGGAGGCTGCGGGTGAGTAATGTCTCTGCGTAGAAATTCGCTTTTTCATCTTCTTCGCTATGATACGAGTCAAAAGATAGGATGACGTCTTCAATACGAAAAGGAAGTTCGGACACAGCAGAAGTGGCGGCATCTCTCGTAAACGTATCGATTTCTGAGGACCTGGTTGTATCGAACCAAAGATAAGCGAAAACGATGCTGGTTAGTAAGAAGATTCCTGTAAGAATTTTGTACATAGGTAACGGGCTCCTTTTTGCTATCCTTCATTACTCGTATCGTATCATGTAGAACGTCTGCATGTTTACATAAAGAATTGAGTATTTCGTGAAGCTTTGAAATAATTGGAAAAAGTGAGTGGGAATTCAAGTTTGCCATTCCAGTACGATATGTCGTAGCTCTTTGTCCTTTTTCTTTATATGAGGAAGCGTAAGTGATTGGACTGTTTTTCTGTCGAACATGTTTCATAAAAGTAGAGGTGTAGTGGAATGGGAACTTTAATTCTTTCAGGTGGAGGAAGCGCGAAGCAGAACAAGGAAGCTCATAAAACGCTCGCAGAAAGAATGGACAAGGACAAACCTCTTTTGTATATTCCTGTAGCTGGTGATCCTGTGCGGAGGCCGCATGAGGAAAGTTTCTGTTACATAAAAAGATGTCTGATTCCATATGGTGTGACTCAGTTTGAGATGTGGACTGATCTTAATAATCATTCAGTCGTGGATATTCAGACGTTCGCAGGTATTTATATCAGCGGAGGGTGTTCCTTGAAGCTGCGAAGATTGGTGAGCGAAAGTGGTTTCTCCAGTGCTCTCTCTGAGTTTTACAAACGAGGCGGCATCATTTTCGGGCAAAGTGCAGGAGCTATCCTTTTAGGAAATGATAGAGCAGGATTACATGAAGGTCTGAATCTTGTAGAAAATTACAGGATATGGTGTCACTACAAAGCTGAAATGGAGGGGAAAAGCTCTTTTTTGAGCGACAAAGAGAGTAGTCGAATCCTTGCAATGGAAGATGGTGGATCTGTACTCGTTTCTAATGGTCGCATGATAAGGATCAGCGGTAATAGTTATACTCTTCAAGAAGGCAGGAAAACGTCAATCGAATAATCCTTGAAACGGATTTATTCATCCTTTGTGTTCACCGAATTGTCCGTTTTTTCTTCTGGAATAACTACCTTTGCTCTGATATAAATTAGAGGGGGAGTGAACCAAAATCCCTTTTTGTACGTAACCATTATAAAAGAGTAAAGGAGCAGAAATCATGAAATATATATCCCTGTTATGTTTATTAGTCGTACTTGCCCTGCCGGTGACGGTCGAGGCACATACACATCTTGAAAGCTCAGAACCTGAATCAGGAGGTGCGTTATCATCAGAAAACCCTGGTGTCACACTGACCTTCGATTCCAAAGTTCAGGAGCCTACAACCTTAACGGTGACGGGGGAGAATGGAGAAGAACTCCAAATAGACAACTATACCCATTCCCCGGATAACGTGATCGCATTCAACATTCCCGAAGAAGCAGCTGGTGGAGACATTGAGGTCTTTTACAGCATCATCGGCGAGGACGGGCATGTCATGGAAAATCAGTTGACGTTTCAATATACAGTGAACGACAAGGCGTTTGAACCTGAAGCATCTGAGACAGAGGAACCGGAAGCAGCTTCAGGAGAAGGTGAAAATGCGGAAGGAGAAGAGTCTGAAGATCAGCAGGTGGCGGCATCTGAACAAGGGAATGAATCAATGGTCTGGATTGTACCGGTACTTGGATTTGGCCTTCTAATTACTGCTGTGCTCGTATTCCTGGGGATCAGGAAAAAATCATGATTCATGCGTTAACGAATGGAGCTTTCTATGCTTGCCTCTCCATTCTCATCGGTGCAAGCCTCTTGTCTTTTACTGATGAAAAGCTTGCCCAACGTAGAAAAACATGGACTACGATCACTCTGTCTGTACCTGTTTTAGCTGTCTATCCAGTCATGCAGCTGGCAGCCATGCTGCATGAATATCGAGAAGGGGGCTTATGGGAGAGTTTATTTCATGTTCTTACCCAGTTAAAAGGGGGACAGGCCTGGCTGCTATTATTGTCCCTGGCTGTCCTTCATGCCATCGTCCTGAACATGATCAAAAGCCCAAAGGTCGCCTACTCATTCAGTTTATTCATCCTCGTCGGGATGATCCTCACTCAAAGCATAACGGGTCACGCTGCGAGCACCGCGTCTGTTCAAGGAGCACTTTTTCATGCGATTCATTTCATGGCTGTCGGCGTATGGTCCGGTATACTCCTCGTTGTCAGCTTTTTTTCTGAGAGGGAAAACCACTGGGAGTCTTTTGTTGGCTGGTTTACAAAGACAGCCATCGCGTGCATCGTATGGATTGTGTTGACAGGTGTCGCTATGAGTTTTCTTCTATCAGAAAGTATCCTGGATTCGTGGATGCTATCTTATGGCCAGGCGCTGTTGATCAAACACCTCCTGTTTGTGGTCCTCCTGCTGTTTGCTTTCATCAATGGTTTTCTCATGAAGCGTCTAGTAGCAGAGGATGCTGACTTCTCACCCAAGCGCTGGTGGAAAGCGGAGAGTCTTCTCATTGTTTTCATCTATACGATTACAGGATATATGACCGAACAGGAAACCCCGCATAATATTGCGCAAACGTTGGAGCGTCAGGAACCTTCTGTCCTTTTCCGTGTATTCACGACAGTGGAAGGGGCGGGCCCTTTGACCTTCGCTCCGAATCTGATCGGTCTATCCTCTCTCGCTTTAACTGTTATTTTCCTTTTATTTACCGGGGTGATGATCAGGCGGAATTCGCTGCCAGGTACTTTTTTTGTCAGTGCCATGGTTGTATGGTCTTTATATCTTGGTCTTATGAGCAGTGTATCCATGAATTAAACGGACACCTACAGAGGTGTTCGTTTTTTTATGGAATGAAACTTTTCTATTTCTTTATCCGTAGGAAGAGGAAGTCATGAAAGGAATTTCAATGGATAAGGAGAGGGAATGATGAATGCATCGAGCAAAAGAAAACTGGAAGCATTAAAGGAGGATGAACTCCGCGCCATTTTACTCCATCAGTGGTCGCTCTTTTCTTATGTAGAAGAAGGGAAGATTTCTGAAAGTGAGTGGCTCAGTCAGGTAAAAGAAATGAAGAATAGAACGGAACAGGTCTGTGATGAACGTTTGCATCCTTTCCAAACAGAAGAGGGCAAAACCATCGAACGCGTTCATATCGTCTTTAGTGAATCTGCGAAAGGTTCATTGCAGATTGCTCTGAAACAAAGAGAGACAAAGGAAGAAGTTCTGGCTCTTTCTCCGATGTTTTCTATCGGGCCGATACAGCACTTGGACAAAGAAGAGGGGATCAAGAAGCGGAAAGATTGGCTGTTTGCCCATCTGATTATGGATGATGAAGAGTGGATCCATATGGAAGAAGATTTATTGAGAATCATGGATGAACTAACATCCATTCCAGCGAATGTGCCTCTCACGATATGGGTCGGGACCAATGCCCATGAACAGACAGGTCTATGTTTTGTGATGCACCTTTTGAAAAGTAAAACCAACCCGATCGATCTTGTTCAAGTAACGGATGCTCTAGATTTTCCGCTTCACACAGGAGAATTGTCCCCAGACCGTTTTGTGAGTTTGTTGCCTTCAAGGAATCCTGTGTCTAAAGAGAGCATGGAAGCCTATCAGGAAGAGTGGCGGACGTTATCAAATGAAAATACAAATCTTCGGATCTTTGAGAACGGCATACACTCGACATCTGAAGACCATTTTGATGGAATCCTCATCCAATCGTTGGAAAAGCTTCAGCGCGAGAGTGAGGATGGTGACTACATAAAAGCCGCTCGATTAATCGGAGAGGTGCTGGGGCATTCGTCCCAAGTCGTCGGGGACAGCTTTTTGGAGTATCGTGTCCGTAACCTTGTTTTGCAGGGGGAATTTCAAATGAGAGGTGTACCGAGGGGAATGAGGTATTACGAGGTGAAAGGCAAAACCCAATCAGTCGTATAGAACGGCAGAAAAAAAGAAAACGCCTGGCTGTTCGGGCCAAGCGTTTTTTTACGCGCGTTTCATCCATTCTTCTCTAAGGACTCCCATGCGGATCGAATCATAAAACTGCCCTTCGTAAATGCGGCATTTCCTTAACCGGCCTTCGACTTTCATCCCGAGTTTTTCACCGACACGCATCATCCGCTCGTTTTTGGACCATGTCGTCAAACCGACACGGGCGAGAGGGAGCGTGCGGAAAAGGTAGTCCACCCAAATCTCAAGCGCTTCCGATCCGTAGCCGCCGTTCCAATAGTCAGGGTCATAGATGCCGATCCCGACTTCAAGCCATAGGGAAGGTTTGTGTTCCCAGTAATACGTGACGGTTCCGATGGTTTTTCCATCCACTTCGATGATGAGTCGTGAATCGGGTTCGTTTGGCCCGAGCCTGTGGATACGGGCTTTTTCATGACTGCGGTAGCTTTCGAGTGTATGAGGCTCCAGCGGATAGTAGGGGGCATCCCATTTCTTCCATTCCGGTTGGTCGCCGTTGTAGATCAACTGGTACAAAACGGGGATATCCTTCTCGGTGATTGCCCGCAATGTCACTCGTTGTCCGTTCAATTGTTCATCACTTTTTAATCGTTGCAGCATCCGCGTGCCTCCGTTCCGTCTTTTCTTTCATCGTACCATAAGTGAGAATGGTTGTTTGAATATTTTCGTTTACGGTTATAAAAGAATAAGACGTACATAGGTAGGTGAAACGCATGATTGAGGTTATGGCTTATAGCAAAGAACGAGGACTGCAAGATGATCTTTCCATCGAAGAACTTTCCAGTGGGGACTGGGACTGGTACTGGGTCGACTTCAATCAGCCTTCTGAAGGGGAAGTGACACTATTAGAGAAAACGTTCGAGTTTCACCCCTTGGCGGTGGAAGACTGCCTGCACGGACTGCAGCGCCCGAAGCTCGATTATTATGATGATCACAGCTTCATCGTCGTTCATTCCGTAAATCCGCAGACGCTTGAGCGGGAGGAAATCGATGTGTTTCTCGGCGAGTGTTCGCTCGTCACTTTTCACAAGGAAAAGAATGAACCCTTGGAACAAGCGAAAAAGATTGTCAGAAATACGAAACAGCATCAGGATGTCGACGAATATTATGTCTTTCATCAGATCCTCGATAAAGTCGTCGATCATTACTTCCCGATCATTTATAAAATTGAGGACCATATCAACGAAATTGAAGATAATACGAAAGACTTGTCTATGGAAAGGCTGCTTGAGGAATTGTTCGATCGCCGCAGTGAACTGCTGACGTTGAGGCAGACGATCCACCCGATGAGGGATCTGTTGTACCGAATATTGAACACCCGGCATTTGGACGGGGTTTTCGATCGGAGAGAGTACTTTGCGGATATCCATGACCATCTGATCAAAGTGGCGGACATGGTCGCATCAAACAGGGAAATGACCCAGGATATCCGGGACAGCTACCTTTCCTTGAACTCCCATGAAACGAACCGGACGATGCAGATTCTCACCGTCATCAGTGTCATCTTCATGCCGCTGACATTCATTGTTGGTGTGTATGGCATGAACTTCGCCAACATGCCGGAGCTGCAGACGGAATACGGCTATTTTGTCGTATGGGGGATCATGATTGCTGTAGCGGTTGCGATGTTCATCTGGTTCAGAAACAAAGGCTGGTTTGATTGAATGAAGAGACGTAAGACGGAAGCCACCAAGGCGGTTGGCTTCCGTCTTTTTTCGGTCCAGAGGATGAGGGGAAATCACACCAAGGGCTGTTAGAAAGAGAGGCGGGGCGGTCTATACTTAGAGTAACAACAAAAACGAAGGAGATGACCGGAATGATCAACGTCTTTGAAGTCTCTACAGATATCCAAGAGCGCCGCCCCCGCTGAATATATAGAACGAAACGCTCGCGACCTCGATCGCGAGCGTTTTCTTTGTTGAGCGTATTTACATAGAATCTGCTTGTGAGCGGTTTTGCGCATTTATCCGTTGCTTTTGAGACTTTATCGATTACTTTTAAGCTTTTATCGGCGGGTTTGAGCATTTATCAGTATGTATCTCTCTGAGACAGAAGGCCGAATCGTCTCCACCCTTTACCCTCCGTCCTTTTTCAGACCAGAGGATGAAGGCAAATCACACCAACGGCCGTTAGAAAGAAATGGAAAGCGCTCTATACTTAAAGTAACAACAAAACAAAGGAGATGACCGGAATGATTAATATCTTTGAAATCTCTGTTGATATCCAGGAGCGCCGCCCTCGCTAATAAAAAAGGTCGTGACACTAGTCACGACCTTTTTTGATATGATTCATTATGATTCTTCTTCGTACTGGTCGAACCAAAGAAGTTCTTGTTCATCAACAAATCCATTGTAGTTGATGTACACTTCCTCATCTGCTTTGATGTCTTTGTAAGCATAAAAGTCAAACGTGTGTGTTTCGAAATTGATGACATAGTTAGCATTAGGCTCATAGGAGTGGTTGAACATCATACCGTATCCGAGCACGAAAGCGGTGTGGTTCTCGCCATATTCAAACGCATAATCAGCCAGGCGGGTTTTTTCAATGTGCACGTGTTCTTCATTCGGATAAGGAATCACAGGAGCCTGGTGGATGAGTTCGTTTTTGGCAATATCCCTTTGCGCGAAAATACCGCGGTTCAATTCTTCGTTTTCAAGTGTAGACGTACGTACTTCAATCATCGTCTTCACCTCCATGATTTTTTCTTCTATAAAAGCGGTCCGTTCATACGGAGTATCTTTACTATCTTTAACTATTCAAGTCTGACAGGTATGGCAAGGGAAAGCAACTTTATTATTTTTCAGTTTCCTCCACGAGAATAGGAAAAGCAGTGGGAAAGATACTATCTCTAACAATCTTTTTTGGAAGGGATCGCTTACAGATGAAAAAATTCAATACCGTTTTCAAAATCTCAGCTGGAATCATGCTTGTGCTTGTGATCATCGGTGTGGTCTGGCCGGAAGGTTTGGAACAGTCGACCACAACCGTCAAAGGCTTCATCGCCAACAAACTGGGCTGGTATTATTTGATCGTCGTCACTCTCTTTGTGCTCGTCTGTCTTACGTTCCTTTTTACCCCGCTTGGGAGAATCAAGTTAGGGAAAAAAGGGGAGAAGCCCGAGTTTTCGCGTCCAACATGGATTGCGATGCTCTTCAGTGCAGGCATGGGAATCGGGATCGTGTTCTGGGGCACGGCAGAACC
The DNA here is from genome assembly GCF_035818575.1 of Halobacillus sp. HZG1. NCBI lineage: Bacteria > Bacillati > Bacillota > Bacilli > Caryophanales > Bacillaceae > Halobacillus > Halobacillus sp. HZG1. The sequence goes on along the minus strand of NZ_JAYLVQ010000036.1, from coordinate 2,115 downwards.
GATCAGTCACTATGCCCTCAGTTCACCCACAGGGGAGACTGGAACCGATCAGGCCATTAAAGACGCGATGCGGTTCACTTTCTTCCACTGGGGCATCCATGCATGGGCGATTTACGGCATCGTTGCCCTCGTGCTTGCTTATTTCAACTTCCGCCACGGCCATGCTGGTCTTATCAGTGCCACGTTGAAACCGTTGATTGGGGAAAAAACGGCAGAAGGGGTATTTGGGAAGGTGATCGATATTCTTGCCGTCATCGCGACTGTAATCGGTGTTGCGACAACCCTTGGATTTGGCGCCGTGCAGATCAATGGAGGACTTTCTTATCTTTTTGATATTCCGACCGGTATTGTCGTTCAATTCATTATCGTCGCCATCGTCACCGTTTTGTTCATGATCTCTGCGTGGACAGGTTTAGGAAAAGGAATCAAAATCCTCAGTAATGCGAACATGGCGCTTGCCGGTCTTCTATTCCTTCTGGTATTCATTGTAGGTCCGACGATGTTCATTTTGAATATCTTCACAAGTTCCATCGGCGCCTATTTTCAATACCTGCCTACCATGAGCTTCCGGATCGCTCCACTCAATCAGGAAACAAGAGAGTGGATTAATGCGTGGACGATCTTTTACTGGGCGTGGTGGATTGCGTGGTCACCGTTTGTCGGTGTATTTATTGCCCGCGTTTCAAGAGGCAGGAGTATTCGTGAGTTCGTTTTCACGGTCCTGGTTGTACCTTCAATCATTGGATTCTTATGGTTTGCAACCTTCGGTGGTACCGCTATTCAACTGGAGCACAATGCCATTGATACGATTTCCTCTCTGGCTACAGAAGAATCATTGTTTGGTGTATTCTCGAACGTGCCGCTCGGATGGCTGGCTTCCATTGTCGCGATGACGCTGATTGCCACCTTCTTCATCACATCGGCAGATTCCGGGACCTTTGTCCTCGGGATGATGACAACCGGTGGTTCTGAAACGCCGGGAACATCGATCAAGCTGACGTGGGGAGGATTGTTATCGGCAACAGCCCTGGCTCTTCTTTACACAGGTGGACTGCAGGCGTTGCAGAATACGATGATCATCGCAGCCCTGCCATTTTCGATCATCATGTTGATGATGGTCATCAGTTTTGTTAAGGCGATTTACAAAGAGGGGAGAGAACTCGGTGTCGGACGGTTCAACCCGCCAGATGATGAAAAATCATAAAGCAAGCCCCCGGTCTGAAAAAAGTCCGGGGGCTTTGTTTTCTTCTTATTTACCCAGCACATCATGATCTACATAACGCTTGCCGTTCAATTCACTGATGACGTTGATGGCGACTTTCGCTCCGTCCCCCGATGTGACAATGGTATGGACACTAACACCAGCAACGGTTCCGGCAGCCCACACTTTTGGCTTCGATGTACGTCCATGCTCGTCGGTCTGTATGATCTTCGCCACACGTGGTTCGATTCCTTCAACGACATCCAGCCTGAATGATTCAGCTGCCTTGACTGACATCCCTGTCGCAAAAATGACGTGCGAGGCTTCATAACTGCCTTCGGATGTTTGAATGACATAGAGTTCTCCTTTTTCTTCAATGGAAACGACATCATCCTGAACGATTTCCGCTCCGAATTTCTGGGCCTGTTTCTGGCCCTGCTCCAACAACTTCGGACCTTCGATAGGGTCGACGCCGTAGTGGTTTTCAACCCAGGCTTTTGCAGTAATGCTTTTCCCGTTATCAAAAAGAATCGTTTTCTTTCCGGCTTTTGCAGTGAAAAGTCCGGCACTGGCACCAGCAGGCCCGGCACCGATAATCGCTACATCGTACATCCAACCACTCCTTTTTTGTAATCTCTCTTCCATTATATCTGAATCTTCCGCCTTTTTAAATTTTGGCAGCAAGGTAATGAATGCTTATTAAACAATCTGGCAGGATTGTGGAAAACTTGATTTCGAGACTTTCGTTGGAGTTTAGGGGCTCCGGGAAAAGGTTCGCTTTCCGTGGGCGAGTGATGAGCCTCCTCGAGCTAACGCTCTGCGGGGTCTCATCTACCACGCACTTCCCACAGGAGTCTCACCGTTTCCCTCCGCCCCTTTGCCATATGAGGTTCTCGAAATCCCTCTTATATTAC
>NZ_JAYLVQ010000035.1:0-19368 GCF_035818575.1 Halobacillus sp. HZG1 | reverse complement strand
TCTTGTACTCTTATTATTGATGGTGCGGCTGGTTGTTGTGAATCTAAAGATCAGCGATAGGTTTGGAAAAATGCTCATTACTGGGGGACTAACTTTTTATTCGGTTCCTTTTCTTTATCATCTTCTAATGTCCTTTGGATTGCTGCCATTTATGGCGTTTTCTCTCCCATTCTTAAGTTACGGTTTTCATCCTATGGTTTTACATGCAGTGGTGTTTGGACTGATCTTAAGTGTGTACAGAAAAAAGGCTATCGTTGGAGCGATGTTATCTCACCAGTCATAACACAGAGGAGAATGTGCCGTAGCTTTCCTGGCTAGCTGCATTATCCATGCAATCATATTGCCCGTTCCTGATTTATACAATTAAAAGGGAAATAGAGTGAGTTGTGGTACTTTCACCACTAATATCTCGAAATCAAGTCTTCCGGTAAAGGGGGCGATTGATCAATATGGGCGGTCGCTTTTTCTCTGACGAATTAGGATTTATAAAAGAAGGCTTCATAAAACATTTATAGAAGTTGTTATTAAATAAATTTTAGAGAGAGGTAGAAAATGAAAACAAACTTTAATAAAGAGTGGAAAAAGGACAGAATTGGATCTGCACATAGTGGGGAAAATCCAATGGTAATTGCAAAAATGAGAAGTGGTTTTGCTGCCATTGGAGATACTCAGTTTCTACCAGGTTATTGTGTGCTTTTACCATCTAAAGCATTTGGCTCCTTAGAAGAACTTGATTTCAAACAGCGAAGTGAATACTTGTTAGACATGAGTTTGATAGGAGAAGCTATTTTAAAAGTATGTAATCCTAGAAGAGTTAATTATTCAATTTATGGGAATACAGATGCTTATTTACATGCCCATGTGTTTCCTCGATATAATTGGGAGCCTGAAGAACGAATTCCTTATCCAGTTTGGCAGTATTCAGGTGAAAAGTGGCGTAATTTTGAATATCAATACTCCGATAAAGACCATGGAAAAATGAAAGAAAAGTTAAGCAATAAAATTTATGAGTTAATGGAAAAAGCTTATTAAACAAAGTTTTGTTATTTAATTAAGCTAGCTAATAGAAAATATATTTTTATTTCGCTAGCCCGAGCATAGTCAAGGTCACAATAATACCTGGGATTCGAGCCTTGACAGAATTGGGGCAATTCTCTCGTAATTTATTAAGAATAGTCAAAAAAATCATTGACTATAACATTTAACTTCATTATTCTATTAAAGGAAGTTAGTTTCAGAACTCTAGAAGGGGAGATATTTTATGGAATTTAAAGATTTTCGTGACTACTTTATTAATGTAAATAATTCTCTCTTTCTATTTAAGAACTAAAGGATTTTTGCCTTTGGTTCTTTTTTTATACAAAAAAGAGGAGTGAGAAAATGTACAAACGGATTCTGATTAAGATTAGTGGTGGAGCACTTGGAGATGAAAATGGTAATAGTTTTGGCAGTGAACGTTTAAGTCATATAGCAGACGAAATCCTATCGGTCGTTAATGCGGGTGTAGAGGTCTCGATAGTAGTTGGAGGTGGAAACATTTTCAGAGGGAATTTAGCTGAAATTTGGGGGATTGATAGAGTAGAAGCGGACAATATAGGCACACTGGGTACTATCATTAATAGCTTGATGTTAAGAGGAGTACTAAAGAGTAAAACAAATAAAGACGTACGTGTAATGACATCAGTTCCAGTAACCTCTGTAGCCGAACCATATATCCGCTTGCGTGCAGTACATCATTTAGATAAAGGGTATATCGTAATATTTGGTGGTGGAAATGGACAACCCTTTGTAACAACTGATTATCCGAGCGTACAACGTGCAATTGAGACGAATAGTGATGCGATTTTTGTTGCAAAGCAAGGCGTTGATGGTGTTTACACAAGTGATCCTAACCATAATAAAGATGCCAAAATCTACAAAAACTTAAACTATAATGATGTCATAGCACATAATCTTAAGGTTATGGATCAATCTGCATTACTTCTAGCAAGGGATCATAAATTACCAGTACATATTTTTGACTTTAATGAGTCTGGTACAATGAAAAAGCTTTTGGAAGGTAATCAAATTGGTACAACAGTAACTCACCATGAAACTCTACAATAATACAGTGATTTATTAGTATAAAGGTATATAAGTTGTGGTTCGAAGAAAAGAAGTTATCTCGATTTCGAGTCTTCAAGTAAAGGGGGCTTTAGTTTGAAAAGGTAAGAAACGAAATGTAGAGGTGACATATGAACCTAAATGATATAGGGGAGCCATTTGCCGTCGGTAATACAGCAAAGGTTTATCTTTTTGAGAACAAAATCATAAAAGTATTCAATGATAATCTCCCTGAGACGGAATCGATAAATGAAGCTTATAAGCAAGATTATGCTTACTCTTGTGGAATTCACGTTCCAAAAGTATTGGATGTTACTAAAATAGATGGCAAACAAGCCCTTTTGATGGAGTATATCCCCGGAAAAACAATAGGAGAACTCATGTCACATAATCCAGAACAAGAGGAACATTACTTGAGTATTTCCGTAGATATACACCAAAGAATTCATCAAATTGAGGGCGAGTGTATTGAGCTTATGTCTGCGAAATTAAATCGACAAATTAAAATTGCACCAAAGTTAGAAGACAACATCAAAGCATTGTTAATTGAAAAGTTAGATTCCATACCTATTGAGATGAGGCTTTGTCACGGAGACTATCACATATATAATGTGATCAGTTCGAACAGGGGAGCTGCAACAATAGATTGGGTAGATGCAAGTGTTGGAAATATCGGGGCTGATGTATGTAGGACTTACCTTTTATATTCTCGGTTCTCGGGGGATATGGCGGATACATATTTGAATCTATATTGTAAGAAGAGTGGTCTTTCAAAAGTTGAAATTTTGGAATGGGCTCCTATTATTGCTGCAGCCAGGCTTTCTGAAGGTGTTTCATCGGAAAGCTCTGATCGACTTCTGGAAATTATCAACCATTATATCGAAGCAAATTAAAGGAGTATATGGCAACTTACTATTCACGAATGCAAATTAGTAAGGGAAACCGAAGAGCAAATAAATTAGTGTTTCATATTCGTTTGATGGGTTAGTATCAATATATTCAAATCATATTGGATTCAAGTCTTTGACAACCGGGGGCGATTGTTCACTAGAGCATTAGCCCTTTACATATAAACACAATGAATATCATGGCATTTAACTAACGGGACAGGATAATTTTAATAAAAATCATCGGAGGAAAGAAGTCAATATGAATAATAATATATATATAGTTACAAACAATCACACAAGTAACTATCCAAACCCAATTAAATTAACTAAAGGACAAACTGTTGATATGGGAGAAAGATATACTGGAAATGAGAATTGGGATAACTGGATATATTGCTATACAGTTGATTCAAAGTTGGAAGGATGGGTTCCTGAACAAATAATAGATGTTCGAGGAAAGATATTAGAAGATTATATAGCAAAAGAATTAAATGTAGAAATTGGAGAACTACTTTTTAAACAAAAAGATTTAAATGGTTGGTTTTGGGTTAAAAAACTTAATTCTTCTAATGAAGGTTGGGTACCAAATGAAAATGTGAAATTATATAAACAAGAATAACTTCTTATTCAACTAAAGGGTGCGTTAATTAAAAAATTTATTACAAGGTATCTCGAAATCAAGTCTTCCACTAACGGGGGCTTCTCTTTAACAAGCTTTTTTGACAAATTTAAGTATTTTATGGGAAGAGGAATTTTATATTTAGTTAGGATATCCTATAATCGAAGTGTCAATTGATAAAAAGGAATGCATAATGGGTGTTCAATGTGTGTAATCCCTATAATTGAGCAATCCTAAACGTCGTGTCGTGTTTAGGATTGTTCAGTTGGAATGAGGTTAACCTTATCGGATTACATCAAATTGTTGTAATGAAATTTCTTCTTTTTTTATTGCATTTAGAGCTTGGTTATCGAGATTTAAGATACATACATTAAAGTCAGAAATACTTAGAATTGGTTGGCTATCGTCCCATAACTCGAAATGCCATAAAGACGAACCTTCTTTCGAAAAGGAAGGGGTAATATACTTATAAAATGTATTTAATGATTCATTACATAATTCACCTGAAATTTTTATAGAATTATCCATTCCATCCCAAGGTGATATACTTATATTTTCTAGGTTTAAGAAATCATTTTTTCCAGTTAACAAAGGGTTGTCATCGTCAGGAGCCCCTTCAGGAAAAACGATGCTAAACCTTGTGGAGTTTTTGACTGCATACTCAAAAATGTTCTTCCAATTTGCTAAGTCATTAATATTGGGGCACACCATTTTCATTGCTTATCCCCCTCGTAATATTTTTCTACACGTGGATCTTTAAGGAAAGGAATTCTAGTTTGAATGAGAGTATTATATATTTATTTATCAAATATTATCATGAAATTCATTCCTTCTTCACTTGGTTAAGCTTATAAGGTTGTTAAAAGGTTGATAAGTAATAGTAAAACAACGTCTTTACGGTGGATTCACAATATATCTCGATATCAAGTCTTATAGAAACGGAGGCGATTGTTCAATAGAGCATTAGCCCTTTATTACATAAGCCCAAGGAATATCGGGTCGTTAGAGGTGAGAAGAAATGGAAGTGAGCGAATATTTTCCGTTAATACCGTTATTAGTTGTGGTTGCAATTATGATTCACAAATCAAAAGCGTTTACTAATATTGTTAAATACATTGGTTATGGGTACTTCATCGTACTAACAGCGGCATTCATCATAGTAAGAGAAAGAATTAGTTTTCTTTATGAACACCCTCCTATTCCTGATATTTATTGGGAGAAAAATTCAGATTGGTCAGATATAGGATTATTATTGTATTTAGTACCAACAGCAATCTTATTTCTAATCGTATGCCTTTCTTGGTTCAAAAGAGAGAAAAACTTAAAAGGAAAAATTCTCATGTTTATTTTCTTTGTAGTTGGTTTAGCTATACTTTTTGCCTATGCTTTCTTTTTTAGTATGACTTTGGGATATAGTCCGTAAAATAATCTTCCTCAACTAAAAAGTGTAGTTGAAAATATGCTTTAATTGTGTCGAAATCAAGTCTTATAGAAAAGGGGGCTTTTCTTTATTAATTAATGTCCTCGGAGGTGACTATGTATGGAGAATCAAAGGTTATCAAAATTATATACATGGCGAGAAAAATATGGAGCACTAGTAATTGCTTTAGCTTGTCTTTATAGTGCAATTAGCAGTTGGGGACAAAATTGGGTCCTTACGAGTGTTTTAGTTTTCGGCACATTTGTCTGTGGAATATTTGGTTTCTTTGATATAAAGAGAGCTTTTATGGAAAAAGGTTCAAGGTAATAATTTGTCGCTAATGTGATCAAGATCATTCCAATGTAACCCTTATTGATAAAGGAAGATGGGCTAATATTATTTTGAAATCGAGTCTTACGTAAACGGGGGCAATTGCTTAAAAGACTACGCCCCCCCCCTTTAATTTCACTTGCACAGTGTTTCTGATGAATATAAATTTTAAATTTAAAAAGCAAATAAAGTTTAATCAGGGAGGGGTTTTGTGAAGAGGTTAAACTGGAAACATATGAGTTGGAGTTTGCTCCTATGTATTTTTATACCATATTTCATACCTAGTAATTATTCTAATGAAGGAATAGGCAACCATACTTTTGGATTTACATTAAAGTATATAACGATACACCAGAAAGAGCCTTACAGTGTCTGGCTTTTTGATAACTTATTTAGCGGTAATGATGGAATGGCAATTAATCCTGCGACTTTTCTGTTAAATGTACTTATCATTTATTTAATAATTAGATTCGCGGCAAATAAAATGAAGAAGAGAAAAGACGTTAATTTAAATGTCCAATAACAAGCACTATAGTATTGAGCATTGTTTTTGGTGTGATTTTATACTACATAATCTGGGAGTTATCTCAGTTTCAAGTCTTATAAAAACGGGGGCTTTACTTCAATATTGAGAATACCTTTCTTATTAGATTAGGGATGCTATTGATAAATATAAGGAGGGATATTATATGGACAGAAAGTTGTTTATATAGTTTATTCAACATAACCCAATACTGAAAATGCAAGGAAGCATATTATGTTAGGTTATGGTCTGGATTCTGATTTTTGGTTGGGGTTATTGCTTTTGTTAACCATAGTTAGTGTATTGTTGGTTTCTTTTAACACAATAATTAGAAGATGGTTAAAGGTGGAGAGAAAGAAGATACTTTCCTACAACCATGTTAATGAAAAACATACAAGGATTGATTGGATAATAAGAATCATTGCTGCAATCAGTCTAATTTTAGGATATAGCATAAACATTATGAGCTACCCAACAATTACATATTGGTTTTTACAGCCGTGGTATATAATTATTGTATTTCTTGTTGTGTCGGAAATAGGAAGAGCTGTGATGGAACGAAAGTATGCACAAAACCCTAATGCTTATAAAGTAACCATTTTGGAGATGACATTTACCCTTCTAATATACATATCGATATTAAACACTGATTTTTGGGGACTGGTATAAGTCACGCTATATTAGAGGAGGAACACTATTTTAGAAGAGGTGTTGAAATGGAATTCATAGCATTTTTCTTATTTGGATTTTCAGCATGCTTTATCATAAGTTCAATATTTAACTTTTTGTTTAATACGAGAAGCAGAAGAGACTGGATCATTACATTGTTATTGAGCATTGTGTTAGGTGTGATTTTCTTGCCTTTCATGGCAGGTTGACTTGTACAAATACTCAATAACCTAGGACTTATCTCAGTTTCAAGTCTTATAGAAGCGGGGGCGTTAATGTGAAGATGTCGACTTTATTTTTTAGTAATTACGAGGAAGGGATCAAGTAAGATGTACGTACTCCACCAACATTATCATATAGGCTATTATGAAGATGGACACTATCTTGAAGTAGTGGCTTATAAAAGGAAAAGGGAAGACATCTGGGATGTATTTATAGAAGACTATGAATGAATTCGAGTCTTCAAGAATAGGGGGCAATTCCTCAATAAAGGGGACCGTCATTTGAGTAAGCTCAGTTATTAGCTACTTATTAAGTTTGTACTATCTGAGGAGGTGTAGATTAATTTGGATATTTGGGTTACAAATTATGATGATGACCCCTATAAATTAGAGGATATTGATGAGCAAACAATTAATGCTTTTGAGAGAAATCTTAAGCTTAAGTTGCCACTTAGCTACAAGAGGATACTACAAAATCAAAACGGCGGAATTATTAAATATAATTCAGTTCAAGCAGGTGGCTTTCAAGAAGAGGACGTTTATTTAGAAATTAACCACATTTATGGAATTGGACATCCTGGGTTATTAGACAGTCCATATTTGATTAAGGAGTGGGACCTTCTTCAAAACATTTTAGTCTTTAATGGAGAAGGAAACGCTTGGTTTGCTTTAGATAATTCCTCTGAACCACCCCATGTCATATATATTGAAGCAGATAGTAAAGAAGTAATAAAAGTAGCTCCCAGCTTCGAAGAGTTCTTGAAAAAACTTACTTATAAAGAATTGAGTCAAGAATATGAGAAAGACAGTTGGTCGAAGGAAGAAGCTGAAACGATATTTTCAGGTCAAGAGGAATTCCTAATAGAAGAGGTGCTGCTTAGCTACCAGGACACGGAGGATATAGAGTGGTATTTAGCCAATCTATTGCAACTTACTGAGCATTCAAGTTTATTAGTTAGGGAAGCAGTGGCTAGTGTCATAGGAGTGAATATAGAATATTTCCTTTATGAATCTCCAGAGCCTTCTTTGAAAATCCTTAAACGGATTATAAACAATTTGTCTAGGGATAAAAGCAAAGATATAAGGAGGGAGATGAAGGAAGTAAAAGTACAATATGACCTATAGATTATCTCGAAACTGAGTCTTAAAGTAACGGGGGCGATTGTTTAATATAGACGGTTGCTTTTTGATTAACAGAGCAGGTTAGTGAAGGCGAGGAGGTAGTGGGAATTTTTGAAGGTAAAAATACTAGGTTTATTAATACTAATACTACTTCTTGGGTGTAGCGATAACTTAGATGAACAGACAAGAGTAAGTATTCAAGAAGATGAAAGTTATGTAGCTTATGTTAAGGAAGAAGGCATTCATTTGTTGGCACCTACTGTTTGGTTAGAGCATGACCATCAAGAAACAAGTGAACCTTTTTTAGTAACCTTTGAATTATCAGATGAACTGCAGTCTGTATTAAATGAAGACTATAAGGTAACATTTGATAGTCAGGATATTTTTAAAGGTAATCCAGATTTTAAGAATCAAGATACATTTTTCGTAGGAAACAATTTGACCTTAAAAAAGTCTGTTAGTCAAGAGGCTCTAAGAAAGATGGTTTCCAATGGTGATATTAAAGTATTAGTAACTGAACTTAATGGAGATGTAATAACTTCTATTAGGTTACAAAAACTTTTAATTGGTCAACCTGATGGTTCAGTGGTTAAACCTTAGGAAATGTTCTTAAACACAAGTGTCCGCTAATTTAAATCAAGATCGAGATATCTCAATCCCAAGTCTTCAACTAACGGGGGCGTTAAATAAATAACAGCCCCTTTTTTGATCTACTGTATTAAAAATTTGAATAGTCTTTTCCATTCGTAATTTTCCCTACACTGTACATTACTCCACAATATACTGCGAAATAGATAAGTAAAATTAGTAGAGAGTTAATTCTTTCATTTAGAAATGGTAATAGAATAATCAGAATAGCTAATAAAATCACTCCTGCTCTTTTTTGATACTTGTTCATCTCATTTATACTAAACACTATTTTCTCCTCCTTTAACTGAAACATTAAGGGATGTCAATTATATACATTTTGTTGTGTATTTCTTATTACCTTCAGTTTATAAGCGTAAACGAAGAAGAGAAGGTTTAGCGAAACTAGTAATGTCTTAAATTTGAGTCCTCAAGTATCGGGGGCAAGCTTCAGCAACTGCAATTCTGAATTAAAAAGAGATGATGAATTACCAATTTGTGTTATTATCTCACTAAGGAATTACAATCGGAAATGGCCACCTTCACTGCAAAAGGATTTATGATGATTTGGGTGTGTAAGGAATACCTCTTACTGGTATGAATAGAGTGTCATTGTATAGATTAAGTTTATAGGTAAAGGGTTAATGGTGAGGGTTTCGTCAAACTGTGATGAGGTGATAATTTGATTAAGCAGGTATGGATACATAAGTGGAAACAAGCCGTATTACTTCTTACAGGGGTTGGTATTTCTAGGTTAGGTGACTTCATTTATCTAGTGGCAATTAATTTGTTAGTTTTGAAAATGACTGGGTCAGCAGCTGCTGTTGCTGGACTTTGGGCTATCAGTCCACTTGCAGTGATCTTTACCCAGTTTTGGTCAGGGAGCATTGTCGATAGAGGTAATAAACGTCACCTAATGATTGGTATGGATATAGTGCGTGCAGGAGCAGTTGGGGTTATTCCACTCCTACCTAACGTTTGGGCAATATACTTCGTGTTATTCCTCATCGGAATGGCAAAAGCATTTTTCAACCCTACTTCAATGACTTTTACAACCCAGCTTGTCCCAAAGTATCAGCGTAAACAGTTCAATTCAATCAATAGTCTGATTACTTCAGGGGCATTCATTGTAGGTCCTTCCATTGCAGGTATTTTAATAATGATAGGTTCTGTTGACTTTGCAATTTACATAAATGCAGTTTCTTTTTTGGTTTCTGCTTTTTTTCTATATTTGCTACCTAATGTGGACAGTAAAGTTGAATTGAATAAGGGAAAGCTTTCAATAAAACAGATGCAAGAAGACTGGAAGGAAGTCATTGATTATGGTAAACGGGAATCGTTTATTATTTCGGTTTATATGTTGTATCTGGTAACCACTGTTTGCACATTAGCCATGGATTCCCAGGAAGTAGTATTCACCCAGCAAGTAGTAGGCGTATCAGAGTTTCAATTCAGTCTTTTAGTCACTATTACTGGTATCGGTTTTGTTTCTGGATCGTTATTGATTGCTGTCGTTTCTAAGTATATCTCTACAAAGAATTTGATCGGGATAGGGTTTCTTTTGGTATCTGTAGGTTATGGAATATATGCATTCTCGGATACATTCATGATGTTGGTAATTGGATTTATTATCCTCGGGTTCTTCAACGCCTTTTCAAGTACTGGAATCCTTACGTTCTATCAAAATAATATCCCTGTTGAGCGGATGGGGAGGATTACGAGTGTTTTAGGAGTGCTCCAAAGTATAGCTCAAATTTCTTTCATTTTATTAATTGGTTTACTTGGGGAGTGGTCTTTGCGTTATACGATTATAGGGGTGGCAGCCTTTTTATTTATTACTTCCATAGCCATTATTTTATTGGTGTATAAGCGATCCAAACAAAAGTATTTTTTTGAAGATGTTTCAGGAATTTGATCCTTCAATCCATATACTCACTGTTATCGCTTGTACTTAAAATTCTTTAATATCTTGAACTTGAGTCTTAAAGAAAAGGGGGCAATTATTCAATAAGGTAGTTGTCTTGTATATCTAGAAAGTTACGGGGTTGCGACGGGATGCCTTAAGAGGGGGAGTAATATGATAGTAAACACAAAACAATATGAAGTTCGTAACCTCCATTACAAAGTAAGATCTGCACAATTCAAAGACGCGCAAGCTTTATCTGAATTAAGGTTACAGATAGATGGTGAAACTGAAAATTTGGATAGAGTTAAAGGAGAAGCATACATAAACGAAGAAGGATTTAAGGATATTATCAAAAGTGATTCAGAAAGTTTGAACAATATTTTCTTGGTAGCTGAAGTAAATGGAACCCTTGCTGGTTTCTCTAGATGTGAAGGAAATGCATTAAAAAGAAGTTCTCATAAAGTAGAGTTTGGTGTAGGTGTATTGATGAAATATTGGGGATATGGAATAGGAAAGAACTTTTTAAAAGAAAGTATTAGTTGGGCAGATGCAAATAACATAAAGAAAATCACTTTGAATGTCCTGGAAACAAACGAGAAAGCTATAACTCTTTATAAAAATTATGGTTTTGAGGTTGAAGGTGTATTACAGAAAGACAAGTTTTTATCTGATGATAATTACTATAATACGTTGTTGATGGGGAGATTAAATTAATTATAATCGTGACTACCTTGATATCGAGTCTTACAGATACGTGGGCGATAGTCGCGTGGCAGTTATCTTTTATTGTGCTAACGAGCAGTGATTTTAAAAATAAATTTTTTATTTTTGTGTTGAAATATTCTAGTGGGAAAAATGAGGTAATTATTTTGAGGATAAATCCGAGAACTTCAACAGTACTTTCAGCTATAATTATGCTTTTGATTTTAATAGGATGTGAACCATTAGCGAAGGAAACGATGGATTTTTATGAAAGCACAGAGAGTATTGACCTCTCAGGTGAAAATATCAATTCTATATCAATAAATTCATATGAGAACGAGGTAATAAATACCTTCGGAAAACCAAGTGAAGTCGAAGAAATAGAAGATCCAAAATCAAAATATTTAAGCTACGATGGTGTGGAGTTTGGTTTTGTAGATGACAAGGTTATTCGATTATTCATACGAAGAACACACGAAAACTCCAAGGTATATGAAACCGCAAAAGAAATTAAAACCGGGGATACAAAAGAACAGGTGATTAAAGAATACGGTGAGAACTATTATGAAAGGGTTGAAAGTGGCTTAGATACCCTTGGATATTTTGATAAAGATAATATGATAAATATAGAGTTTGGTTTTAATGAGAATAAAGTTATAGCTGTTATTATTAAGAAAATAGGTTGGAAGGAAGATAATTGAGCTTAGAGTGGCATTAGTGGAAATCTGCTTCATTTTATCTCGATTTCAAATCTTACAGAAATGGAGCTAAACAAAAAAAAGAGGAGGAATAAATATGATACGTTTATTAGAACCAACAGATGCAAAAGATTATTGGGACTTAAGATTAAATGCTTTAAGAGCTAACCCAGAAGCTTTTGCAATTAGCTACAAAGAAGCCTTAAAGAGAGAAGATCCAATTGAGGGAGTAGCAAAGTATCTTAAAAATAAAGGAAACTTTACATATGGAGCATTTGTTGATGGTGTGCTTATAGGTGTAATAACAATGCTACAGGAAAGTCCATCAAAGCTTAACCATAAGGCACTTATATTAGGGATGTACGTGAGGACTGAATCAAGAGGGAATGGTGTTGGAAGGTCCTTATTGCAAGAAGTGATAAATAAAGCTAAGAATATAAAAGAAATTGAAAGACTAAACCTAACTGTAGTAACTAGCAATAAAAGGGCAAAGAAATTATACTCCGATTTAGGCTTTAAAACATATGGTGTGGAAGAAGAAGCACTTAAATTTAATGGCCAGTATTTTAACGAAGCACATATGACTTTAAGAATATCTTGAAATCAAGTCTTCCAGAAACGGGGGCGTTTCTCGGACAAGTGGTACGCCTCTTTTCTTTATGTCTTGAGAGGGTGTGGAAGAAATAGTTTCAAGATAATGTATTGTGGAAATTAAAGAAATTTGAAATGATTGGAATAAGTAAAGTCAGTTCATTGAAAGGTTGTTAGTATGATTATTCGGTTCTTCTTGTTATCACTGTTCCTAGTTTTTATAGCGGGGTGTGAGACTCAAAATGATCACACCTTCTCGTTATTATCAATGGTAGAAGAGAAGAAGCCTATAGGTGCTATAGATATACGTGATGATCAACACATTATTAATGCTAATGAAGAAGCCAAAACTAGCAAACAGAAAAAGATAAATGAATTTGAATCGATAATTGCTGATATTAAATTAAAACGAGTAAAAAAATCCAATATAAACGATTTGAGTATTGAATATGCAAGTGAAGATGAATTGCTTTCCATCGTTATGACTAATGCAGAGAACAGAAAAAGCGCGTTATTCATTGATATAACAAGTGATGGCAAAGGTCTAGTGGTGAGTTTTGAGGATGGTGGATCAACAGACAAGATGTACGAAATTCAAAATGGGAATCCTGATTTATATGAAGAAGTTCAAGATTTTTATAAGTCGATTTATAAAGAGATAACGCTATAGAACCAAATTGAATTCTAGATATCTCGATGTGAACAAACGTCCTGGATTGTTTGCATGGCTCTAGAGTTAAATTAATCTCTGAGATGAGGAAAATACATATGAAGAAAGCTGTATTTATATTGTTAATGCTTTTTATTATCGTGGGCTGCTCAAGTAATGAAATAAAAAAAGTCAATCCAGAAGAAATTTCTAAGGGGTCACTTAAAATTTATAAAGGTGGAACTTTGATAAAGGATATTAGCTTGATAGAAAATGAAGATGTATTAAATGAAGCTGTGGAAACTTATAACAGTGCGAAGTTTCATTCAATTGAAAGAGATAAAAATAAAAATCAAGCGATTATTAACACAATACAAGTAGACGGTCCATTAAAGGAGGAGATTTCGGCTTCACACTTCGATTTTAACGTACAAGAAAAGGGCAATGATTACTATATTGGCTATAAAGGTGAAAATATTTTTAAAGTAATCGCAAGTGGGGATAGTTTCAAAGGTAGACCTCATGAATACTTTGTTGAAAGTAAAGATCTAAAAGAGATTATTATAAATCACGAATGAAATTAGTGCCAACGAGTGAGGTTATTTTTTGTTCTATTTTTCCATGATATCTCGAAATCAAGTCTTAAAGAAACGGGGGCAATAGTTTAAAAGGTAAGATCACACTTTACATACAAAAAAAGTGACTCAAGTTAAATGCTAAATAAAAGGAGGGGAAATTTTGAAGAGGGTAGATGTAGCATATGTATTATTAACCGATGAAAAGAATGAAAGAATATTGATGGTTAAAAACACCGGTGAAAATGCCTCTTACTATACTCTTCCTGGAGGTGCAGTAGAGTATGGAGAGACTCTTCAAGAGGCAGCTATCCGTGAAGTTAAAGAAGAAACTGGGTTAGAGGTTAAGGTGGATGGCATCTTTTCAGTGATGGAAGCTTTCTTTGAAGAAAGAAATCACCACGCAGTCTTCTTTACCTTTTTAGGAAATATAGTTGGTGGTGAAATAAACATCTCCTTTCCTGAAGAAATTGAAGAAGTGACTTGGATGGACTTAGATTTGGCAGAACAGTTTTTACATCTACCTATGGAAGTAAGTGGAATATTAAACAAGTCAGTACCTTATATTCTTAGAGGAAATGTGGAACACAACAAATAATTTATCTTGAAATTGAGTCTTTATGTATAAGGGGCTTTACTGAAGCACCCATAAGAGGGGACCTGAAAAGTAAGCACAAAACTCTTGCTCGCTTAACTATACTCACTTCTCTCTACCCTCCAGTGTTTCTCAGAAATGATTGAGTGGTTTAATTTTATACAAAAATCTTCTGCTGCTATGGAAGAAGGAAAGGTTTTGGACAAATGGCTATTTGAATCCTTTAAAATTTCCTTTTTCCCATTAACCTCTCTAGTGATTAAAAACATAAGGGTAAACTCTCCTTTGAGCTGATACGATTAACAAATTATATCGATATAATATTATCTCATAGAATAATTTGATTGGGTACAGATGGATGGGTTTTTCATTAAATTGGAATGCGTCTTTTTTTAAGATATCTTGAATTCGAGTCTTCACGTAAAGGGAGCAATCTTAATATTGGACACTACTCAAATAGTTCATTAACTCAAGTAAAAGGACGCAACTTTACGAAAGTTACGTCCTTTTACTTGAGTGGAGAATTGATATTAATTCCATATTTTGAAATAATTGTAATTAGTTGAATTTTTAAAAAGAAACAGTACGAAGGAGATGAACTTCATGAACATTAAAGGAGTTAACCACTTTCTCTTTTCTGTATCTAACTTGGAGAAATCCGTTGAATTTTATGAGAAAGTGTTCAAGGCTAAGTTACTCGTGAAAGGTAAAACGACGGCCTATTTTGATCTTAATGGTCATTGGCTTGCCTTGAATGAGGAACGGGATATCCCCAGGAATGAAATTTCGCAGTCCTACACTCACGTAGCCTTTTCCATTGAAGAAAAGGACTTTGACCATACCTACAAAGAGTTAATTGATATGAAGGTAAACATTCTATCGGGTCGAAAAAGAGATCATCGTGATAAGAAATCGATTTATTTTACAGACCCTGATGGTCATAAGTTTGAATTTCATACTGGAACCTTACAGGATCGTATTAATTACTACAAAGAGGCTAAACCTTATATGGATTTTTATGAATAGAAAGGAGTGTGTGCATGGCTGACTATATTATGAAAGTACGTGAGAAGGTTGGATCTATGCCTCTCGTTGTAAGTGTGGCAGGTTGCCTGATTTTAGATAACCAGAATCGAGTTTTATTGCAGCATAGAACGGACAACCATCAATGGTCCCACCCCGGAGGAGCAGTGGAAATCGGGGAAGCAGTAGAAGATACTGTTAAACGAGAAGTATTTGAGGAGACAGGTTTACGAGTACAGAATCTAGAGATATTTAATATTTATTCTGGGGAATCACAACACTACATTTACCCGAATGGTGATGAAGTCTATTTTGTTAACGTTATTTACATAAGTCAAGAATTTGTAGGTACACCAACAGTAGATCAAGACGAGACTAAAGATTTGCAGTTTTTTGATCTAGATTCCTTACCTCAAATGACTCCTAATAATCAAACAATCTTAGAGGACCTAAAGAAGGCGATATTAAGTTAATATATCTCGTGATCTCGTCTTAATGAAACGGCGCGATTGCTAATTGAACATCGTCTTTTAATACATACGTCTTGTGGATCTTATCAAAAAAAACGTAAAGAGAGGAGAAAAGGTGTGTTGAGAGCGGCCATTATTACTGATGTTCATGGAAATATTCACGCTTTAAAAGCAGTGTTAAAGGATATAGAAAAAAATCGGTAGATGTGATTTATTGCCTTGGAGATATGATTGGAATAGGTCCTTCCTCTAATGAGGTTATGGGCACATTAATGGAAATACCTCACTTGAAAATGATTACAGGTAACCATGATGAAGCAGTATTAGCTGTAGTTAATAATGAACCTTATCCGGAAAGCCGTATTAATGTTATTCCGCATCATGAATGGATTGCAGATCGACTCGATCCACAGTATATCTCAGTCCTAGAAACACTTCCCCGTCTCATAAATGAAACAATAGGCGAGCACTTTATTCACTTCATACATTATCCAATGAAAGAAGACTTATTAAATGTACATATTAGCAAAGACCCTTTCGATTTGACTGGTATTCCTACCCCGTCTAATTTTTCAGTTTTAGATAACTTAAATGATTTCTCTTTAGTGAGCTTTGGTCATGATCATAGCAGTCACAAATTTAGTTCTAAAAACAAAACGTTTTTCAATCCTGGATCAGTTGGTTGCTTTGATAAACCTTACGCTCGTTATGGGTTATTAGATATAAATGAAACTGATATTGATATTAAGCAAAAGTATGTACCATATGATTTTGAGGCTTACTTGAACCAGTTAAGAGAAATAAAATTCCCCCGAAAAGATGTAATTATGCAAATATATAAATGAAAAGAGCAGTCTGATAATTATTTCTTAGTGATTTATCTTGAAGCTGAGTCTTATAGAAACGGGGGCAATTGCTTAATAGGAATACTCATCTTTTTCGCTAGCGAGCAGAATTGTTGATACTTTCCTATCCGTACAAGAATACAATTAAAAGTCAGAATTTGAATTGGAGGTATGTAAGTTGAAGTTCTTATATTTCCAATAAGCATACTGTTAATGCCCTATTTTTTGTTCGAACTTATTAGTAAGATTAGCGAACAAGCAGGAGTAATATCACTAATCTCACCAATTTTTATGTTGGTACTGTTAATTTTCTCGGCAAGCCTTATTGTCATTCACTGGAAAGAGAAAAAAGAGACGGTAAATTAAACTAAAAGAAAATAAATATTATTAAAATATTGGGTGTGTTAGTTGAAGAACAACTCCATATTATCTCGGATTCGAGTGTTCATGAAACGGGGGCAATTGTTCAATATAGACGATCGTCCTTTTAACTAACAGAGCAGTGTACTTTAATAAATGGAGGGGAGGAACAATATGAAATGTGAATGTAAACAACAAAAAAAAATGAATTAAAAGTTGAGGGAGATGTAGGTGCAGACCCTATTTGGTGTAATCACTGTAATTGCAACCTTGACATAGAAGAGATTCCAATTGAACTCGATTTGAAGTTGGAGTTAATGAAATGGATTGGGAAGTATGGTGAATGGATTGATTGGGATAAAGATGAAATAGTTCCTAATGGTGTAGAACTTGAAGCAAAACATAATAAAGAGGGATTGAAAATAACAGAAAAAGTACAGAAAGAACTTGAAGGTAAATACAAAGTTTCCTTTTCACCATCGACATTTGCAAAGGCATATAAATAGAATACATTCATCCTTCTGGTCTCAAGGCGTACTTTAGTTAAAGATATGCTTCAATATCTTGAATACAATTCTTTCGGAAAACGGGCATATCTTTAATAAAACAATTAAAGAAGGGAAAGGAGGAAGTTAAGTGCATTCAGTAAGTTTCGAGGGGTATGAATTAGAAGTCGATTATGATAAGACTATAAATTACTATAAGAATCTTCCATTTATAGGTGAGAAAGAACATTGTGATTGTAGTTACTGTAAAAATTACGTACTTACAACTAACACATTTCCTATGATTGTTAAGGATTTATTGCAAGAAATAGGGGTCAATCCTAAAAAAGGTGCAGAAGTAAGCCACTTTTATGAGGAAGAGAATGGGAAACATATGTATGTTGCTGACTATAGACTGTACGGGAAATTATTAAAGAGTCCTATTTCAAAAACAAGTAAAATATACTATGTAAGCAATGATGATTATTTTCAAATCGGCTTTGAAAGTGAGAATATATATGAAAACACCTCAGAAAAGATTGGGTTTTGGATTGAGGCGTTCTTACCTTGGATAGTGGACTTAGATTCTGAATGAATATTGAGTCTAATTATCAATAATAGGGTGGAGAGGAAAGTTATTATAGAAAAACAGTAAACCATAGTAGCATGTATCTCAGTTCCAAGTCTTACAAAAACGGGGGCTTTTCCTTAATAATGGATAAGCCCTTTTTATAAGTATTGTTGTTGTTTGAAGGGGAATTTGAAATAATTGGAATGAACAAACGGAAGTTAACCAACTGAATGAAAGGATGCTTATTTTTGAAGATCCTTAAACAAAGGCTGGAAGAAATGAAATGGGTACCAATTCATATAGAAAATATTACTGGTGCACATGCGGGTGATATTTCCCGATTTGAAATTATAAATCAGAATGATGAAAAGGAAAAATACATTTATAAGGAATTTGCTGAGGGTAGAAACAATGAAATAGAAGTATACAAGAAGTTGGAAAATTATCTACAGCCATTTACCAAGCTGGTTAAATGGTGGGAGTCTAATCCACAAGCCATTCTTATGGTTGATTTAGGAAGTCCTTTGAAAGATGATTTCATGGAATTACCTTTACATAGTAAAAAGAAGTCGATTGTATCTATTCTCCAACGCCTCTCTTATCTACATAGCTTAAAGATTGATCAAACAGCTCTAACCCTGGATACTCACTCTATTACATATGAATGGTCTGAGTGGGCTATTAAACAATTAAAGTTATTGAAAGCAAGACACGGATGGGCGTCTGATTGGTCCAAACTTATAGACTATGCTTACCAAAAATTAAAAATTGGTGAATATAAAGTAAAAGGGCCTTTAACTCTCACTCATGGCGATCCGCACCTTGAGAATGTTTTTGGTTACGATAATGAAATTTGGTTTATTGACTGGGAGTGGGTCGCAATTGGTTCACCTCTAAGGGATATAACTATATTGTTGCAAGATGTATATGACGAAGAACTGGTGCAGTACACATATAGAGCTTATAAAGAATTATTAGATAGTAAAAAGATATCGATAAGTAATGATGCATATAGAAGAGATTTTCACCATTTATATGTAGATCATACAACAATGATGTTGGCATGGGAAATTGATAAGTATTTTCAGGGATATACTTCAGAAGCAAGGATTAAGGAAATTGTAGAATTTAAGATGAAAGAAATTAACAGGGTAGTTAAAGAAGAGGCAGACATATCTCAATAGTGAGTACGGACAACTTCAATATATCTCGAATTCAAGTCTTATAAAAACTGGGGCGATTGTCTAATTAGTGACGGTCGTCTTTTTACATAAAAGCTTATCTAAATTCACTGGAAAATGAAACCATCAAAGATATTTTACGTAGGCTATAGTAACAGATCGTTATAGTTGAAAGAGGTGGATGATTAAATGT
>NZ_JAYLVQ010000034.1:0-22447 GCF_035818575.1 Halobacillus sp. HZG1 | reverse complement strand
ATTCCCCTCCGCCCCTTAACCAAGTATGGTTCTCGAAACCACTACTTAAAAATCAGCTTGTATGGATATGAGAAGTGAATGATTTAAACTCTATCTCATTGACGTTTAGCATACGCAAATGCTTGATAGAACGCACTATTTGCCCGCATAGGGGAGAAGATTTGGAACCTTATTTATGAATAAAGGTGTTCGAATGATCCACTTCCCTCAGCCATTCAAGCTGACCCTTTAGAAGTGGTTTCGAGACACTTATATGGTCAAGGGGCGGAGGGAAACGGTGAGACTCCCATGGGACATGTGGGACAGGTGAGACCCCGGAAGGCGTAGCCTGAGGAGGCTCACCGCCCGCCCCATGGAAAGCGAACCATTTCCCGGAGCCCCTAGAATCACACAAAAATCTCGAAACTGAGTCTTCAACTAAAGGGAGCTTTTGTTGCATATGAATGAGAGGTATATAAAAGAAGGAATAAAAAAATCCGCTCCTGGGCGGATTTTTTTTTATTCGTTTTTTAATCGCTCGAACAACTCATCATGCCAATCATATGCATGCTTGGACAATGTTTCCGGTCCCGCTTTTGTTGGTGATGACTCTACAACGATATTTTTGTGATGATCTGAAAGGTGCTCATAGGAGGCACGCATTTCTGTTGTGTATTCCATATACTTCTTTAAATGATATAAAAAATCTTCGACTTCACTTACAGCCATTTGTATCATCCTCCTCTCCTTGTCCATTCCTTATTTTTCAAGAAATGAAACCTCGGAAAGGGTTTACGGGCGCCTTCGTCTGCGCTGGTTCCATGGACTGCCTGTCGGCTGGCCGAGCATACTTGGTTGAGAAGAAGTTTGGAGGGAATACGCAGGCTTTTTCGGCTGCTTCCAATTCAAGTAATGATAAAGCGTTCGTTTGGCTCTCGACAGTGATAATTTGGGTTTCGGGTTCCGGTAGGACTGGTCGACTTTTCCTAAATGCTCCAAATCTTGAAAGTCTTTCTTTGTTGCAGGAACATGGAAATAGTAACCACCAACTTCAATGAGGAGGGTCGAGTGCTGCTGGCTGAATTTCGGATGGTCGGAGAAATGGAGTCCGACCTTTTTGGCGCGGTTTTCATTTAGGAGTTTGTCAATTGTATGTTTCTTAATGTCATACAGATGCCTCGGTTCGGGCGCTGTTTTGGCATGTCGATTGACGATGAATAGGGATTCGGCTATTTCACGGTTGGATATTTGATTGTCTTTCATCTATGATCTCCTTTCCATCCAAGTATAGCTCTCTTTTTGTTTATTTACAACATTTTACAATATTAGGATTCGTTTTTATATCTTTTTAAATCTTCGACGATTTTTTCGACAGATTCGGCTTTTGTTCCACTGTAAGTCTCTGCGATGTTTCCATCAGGATCGACGAGGAAAAAGCTTGTTCCATGGGCGACCTGATTGGAATCTTCCATTTTTTTGACGGGTGACTGGAATGATTTGATCGACCATTCTTTCACTTCCTTAAAGGAATAACCTGTAAGAAAGTCCCACTGCTCGTAATTCGGTTGATAGTTCTCGGCAAAAGAAAGCAGTTCATCCTGGGTGTCATTTTCAGGATCTACACTTACCGAGACGAGCTGAACGTCTAAATTCTCCTGTTCCAACTGAGCTTGGAGTCTGGACATATTTCCTGTCATCGGAGGACAGACGGTTTCACAATTGGTGAAAATGAAATCCGCGACCCAGTATTCTCCGGCATAGGCTTGTGGTACGGATATCTCTTCCCCGTTTTGATTGACGGCTGATAATTCTCCGACGTCCTTTGACGCACAGGCCACCGTAATGGATAGAAGGAAAATGATGCTCATCCATAATCTTAGTTTCATAAGAGCCTCCAACTTTCTAAATGTCTTTAGTTTATCACTCCAAAGGAAAAAGGACAGACATGTTTTCCATCTGTCACAGAAATGTAAGAGTTCTACTGGTTTCATTGCGTTGATATTAAATGAAACACTGAAAATTCAGGGCGGCACATGAAGCGGTAAGGAAGTCTGGTCGTGCCGATGCCTCGGCTTACATATAGGTTAAAATCGTTCACTAATGGATAGTGACCTTCAACGAAATGTTCAGCAAAAGGGGGTGTGACAAGATAGCCTAGAAAAGGGACTTGTACCTGCCCACCGTGACTGTGACCCGACAATTGGACATCTACAGGATAGTGTTGGTATTCAAGCGCCACATCCGGCTCATGGACCATTAATAAGGTGAACGAATCATCAGGAACATTTTCAAGTGTTCGTTCTAAGTCAGGCTGACCGAGCATGACGTCGTCGACACCGGCAAGCGTGAAGGAGGCGGATCCGTTTTTAATGAGGGTATGTTCGTTTTGTAAAAGTTGAAAACCGCTCTGTTCCATAACCTCACGAATTTTTTCTGTTCCATAGCCGCCATGATCATGATTTCCATAGATCCAATACTTTCCGTGCTTCGCTTCCAGTTTCTTCAGTATTTGAATCAGGCGTGGTGGAAAAGAGTAGGTGTGTGGTTCGTCTACGAGATCTCCTGTAAATAAAATGAGGTCCGCTTGCTCTTTATTAATTTTTTCAACAAGGCGCTCTAAATCATCCAATTCATAATGAAAGCCGACATGCGTGTCCGAAAACTGGAGGACTTTGAAATTATGAAAATGACGGGGGATTTTCCCGTGCTCGATTTCGTGCCTGCGGATGGCGAGCATATTCGGTTCCATGTAACGGGCATACGTATAGCCGAACGCATTGAGGCCGATCAAAGCTGCAGCACCTGCTAATGTACGTTTAATGAAGGTTCTTCTCGTTATTTTCATGACGTCTCTCCTCTGAATTCTTCCGCCATTATAACATGCGTGACGGAAAGATAACGTCGAATTTTTATACTTTCTTTTGAAAATGAACAGGTATTCAGTTTGTTCTTGTTGAATTACATAAGTAGTCAAGAAGAGGAGGTTTGTACATATGGAAAATCAAGTCGTTATCGTTACCGGTGGTTCCAGTGGAATGGGACTGCATATGGCAGAAAGGTTTGTACAGGAAGGGGCGAAGGTCGCGATTACCGGTCGGAATGTGGAAAGGCTGGAAGAAGCGAAGAAGCAGATCGCCGCAGGAAAGGAAGATCATGTCCTAACCGTGCAGATGGACGTCCGTGAAGTCGAAGATACCGAGCGGATGGTCAAAGAAACCGTGGAGGCTTTCGGGAGGATCGATCATCTCGTCAATAACGCTGCGGGCAATTTCATTGCACCTGCAGAAGAGTTGTCTCCGAACGGATGGAATTCCGTCATCAACATTGTTTTGAATGGCACCTTTTACTGCAGTCAGGCCGTTGGAAAGTATTGGATTGAAAATGAAATCAAAGGATCGATTCTGAATATCGTAGCCACCTACGCCTGGAATGCCGGGGCTGGTGTCATCCATTCCGCTTCTGCTAAGTCTGGCGTGCTTACAATGACACGTACACTCGCAGTGGAATGGGGAACAAAATACGGCATCCGTGCGAATGCCATCGCTCCCGGACCAATCGAACGGACGGGTGGAGCAGAGAAACTGTTTCAATCGGAAAAAGCGGCGCAGCGTACGCTTGCTTCCGTACCTCTCGGCCGTTTAGGAAAGCCGGAGGAAATCGCAGGACTTGCGAAATTCATTCTTTCTGAAGAAGGATCTTATATGAACGGTGAAGTCGTCACCCTTGATGGAGGACAATGGCTGAACAAATTTCCTTTTTAAAAAAGGGGAGAGCGCGCATGGAAAAGAAATGTTTCTTTTGTAAAAAGACGTACAAATTAGACCGCTCTGATCCACAATATATGAAAATTAGTAAAAACCCTCAAGCGTCCTATGTGTGCAAGTCTTGTAATCAATCGATGCAGAAAGACGCGCAGACAAGCACCGGACTCAATCCGGATATGATCGATTCTCACGATAAGTTTTTGAGATAGACCGCCCTGGTCTTTTGAAATGGGTTCCTGCCGCAGACTCTATATGCATAGGCAGGAACCTTTTTATGAGGAGATATACTTTCATCTTTTGTTTACTTCATTCGCAGCCCGAATGGCAGATTCGATGGCACCTTCCACCCATCCATGGAACGTGGAAGTATGTTCACCTGCGAAATGGATTCGTCCTTCTGGTGTATAAAGCCGGTCGGCAAAGTCAGTCGCCTGGTTTGGTGCAAACAAGGTGAAACATCCGGCTGAGAATTCATTTTGGCTCCAACTGTACGAAGCCCCTTTCGTGAACTCCTCGTACACTCTTTTTCCGAAAACTTTTGATAACCCATAGAGAGCTTCATTAATCCTTTCTCTCTCAGGCAAACTGTTCCACAAATTTGCATTGGCACCCCAACTATAGCTTCCAAGCATCACCTGACGGCCTGGGCTGGGCGAGTAGGTGTACCTTAAAGGAATATCAGTTAAGACATTCGCAATCTTCAACTCTTCCCAAAACCTTGATTTGAATTCAAGTCCTATTTTTACAGATGAAACGTAGGACAACTCCTTGATTGCTTTCCACTTCTCAAAAGAAATGGAATCGTAAGGAATGATATCAATGAACTGCATGACGGAATAGGGGACGGTGACAATCACATAATCTCCTTTGAAATTTTCGTATTCATACGTGTTCCGGTTGATAGCGACGACTCTGACTCCATCGTTTTCCTGAAAGATTTGCTGCACTTTCCTTTTGTATAGGATGTGGGGACTTAAATCAGGGAGGAACGCTTCAGGAAGCAAATCATTTCCTCCCCTAATTTCATAGAATTTTAGATCTGGATTAAACACGGTCCGGACAATATCCAACAAGATATCGACAAAGGAAAGTTCAGGAAAACCTTCAATTCCCAACAAGACTTTGACCTTTCTTATCGCTCCTTCAGATAAGGAAACCCCTAAAGGATTAAAGCGGAGAAATCCTTCAAATGAATACCGGTCAAACTTTCTTCTTAAGCGTTCTTTTTCTGCGGGGGAGGCGCTCTCATATAAATCGAGGTAAGGCTGAACAGCGAGCGAGAGCAATTCTTTCGCCGTTTTTCCTTGCTCTTCAGGCGCTAGTGGAAATTTAAGAACATTGGGGTTTTGGGTGTATGTCGTACTTGTGCTCTGGACACCATTGACGAAATAGAGGTCATTCTCGTTATTGAATTCATTGATGGGTAAATCGAACTTGCGAATGTAAGCGAAGATCAGCTCATGGATGTTCGGAAATCGCATAGCGCCGACATCCAGGTACTGCCCTTCTGAAAAAGGTTTCCTTAACGTGTAGATTCTTCCACCGACCCGATCACTGCCTTCAATGATCTTTACCGTATGGCCCGCTTGTTTCAGTAGGGAAGCACAAACTAATCCGGCCATGCCGGCACCGACAATGACCACTTTTTTGGGCGGCCCATTCAAAACAGGCAATCCATCCTGAATAATAGAAAGCATGTCTTTGGGATAACTTAATTCTCCGTAACTGTGAATATCTACGCGTTTGCTCATTCCAACCTCCCCCTCATCGTATATCTTACGATGGTGGAAGGAAGGAAATGCCAGATTGTGAAATCTCTTATCATCCTGTGTGTGGAGTTGGAATGCGTAAGTGAAAGGCTTGTATTTTTGATTAGGATGTGAAAGGAATAAGGGGCGATTCACTACTTGTATTGAAAGTCTCACAAAAGTTACTGGGAAAATTCCCGTGGAGAAAATTCATGCAGTTGTGCTGACTTTAAGAAGGGAGGGATTCTTACATAGAAAGTATTGGTGGGATTTTACACGAAGCAGCTAATAGAAGAACTTAAGGTAGGCGTACCTGTTCAGAAAAGTATATAATTGATTGGTTTAAGGGTAGAGGTTCTATTAGTGGATAAGAACGGATGAGGAAAAATCCTTCATCCGTTCTTATTTTTTCTTTTACATTTCTTCTTTAATTCCTTTTCTCACCAATAGCCAGTTTGCCGGGTAACTAGTAAGGAAGCCGAGGATCATGGCGATCTGCATCATGAACCAATAGGTAGCTTCATTAGGCTTGGGCGGCTCCTGGAAAAGGACGAAGTGGACGATAGCCATCCACCCGAACATCCCCACTTCAAAAGCGATCAATGATAAGGAGTCGGCCTTAATGGCAGCCCAGACGGCGCCTTTTTTTCCGAGATCTTCATTCATTGGGTAGATCGCATAAAACTGAAAAAGGATGCCGAATAAGTAAGCCAGGACAAATTCAACCGTGTAATGGGCAAACAGCGTGGACCCCGCAATCATCATACCCGTCAAAGCGACAATGGGTACACCGACCGCATCCCCGAGGGTGCAGCCTGCTGAACAGTGGCTCGTAGAGACGAACACTTTGGCGGGTCTGCCGCGGTGGTCCTCTTTATCATTATCCTTACTTTTCAAGCGCCCCCACTTAGAGTAAGTCCATAAGGCTAATGGGCCCATGAACCATCCATTAATTGGCCAGACAACATTCATGATCTTCATCATTTGCGGGTGTCGCAGGACATCGATGGTAATAATAAGAGAACATAAAAGTCCAATCGCAAGAGCGATTACAGAAATCGTAGACAACATTCCAATCACCTCTGTACTTTTTTACGTTTAAATATCTATACCCTCAGGTAGTAAATAAATAAACGCGAAAAATATTTAGGATTGATAAGCTTAATTTGTTGACTACTATACCCATACCCGGTATATAATATTAACAAAAGGAGGCGGTGGATATGTCAGAGAGTATTCTCCCCGAAGACAGCGGTAAACAGCCGGCAAAGCCGAGAACAGAAGATGAAAAGGTAGCCGTGTTGAATCGTTTGAAACGAATCGAAGGCCAGGTTCGCGGCATTCAGAAAATGGTGGAAGATGATCGTTACTGTGTAGACATTCTGGTACAGATATCAGCGATTAATAACGCTTTGAATAAAGTCGGATACAACTTGCTGGAGCGTCATACTCATCATTGCGTCAAAGATGCTATTCAAAAAGGCAATGGCGATGAAGCGATTGATGAATTGATGAAAGTCGTCCAACAGTTTTCGAAATAAGGGGGTGTAAAGATGGCTGATCAGAAGCAGATGAATATAGGAGTCACTGGAATGACCTGTTCTGCCTGCTCCACCCGGATTGAAAAAGTACTTAACAAAATGGATGGAGTGGAAGCCAACGTCAACCTTGCGATGGAAAAGGCGAATGTACACTATGATGATTCAAAAGTACAGCCGGAGGATATCGAAGCCAAGATCGAAAAACTTGGCTATGGCGTTCAGAAAGAACGTGTAGAGCTGGACATTCAAGGGATGACCTGTTCTGCCTGTTCTACAAGGATTCAGAAAGTATTGTCCAAAACAAGTGGGGTAAGTGAAGCGAACATTAACTTAGCGACAGAAGCGGGGGTTATTGAATACAACCCCAACACCCTGACCGTCGATGACATTATTGGGAAAGTAGAGAAGCTCGGCTACCATGCGGTGACGAAGCAGAACCGGGAAGATCAAAAAGAGCAGAAGGAAGAGGAAATCCAAGCGAAAAAACGGAAGCTTTGGATATCGGCCCTTTTATCTTTCCCTCTCCTTTACACGATGGTCGGTCACCTCCCATGGGATATTGGTCTTCCTGTGCCCATGTGGCTGATGAATCCTTGGTTCCAATTCCTACTTGCCACACCTGTCCAATTTTATATCGGCGGCCAGTTTTATAAAGGAGCTTACCGGGCGCTTTCTAATAAAAGTGCCAACATGGATGTCCTTGTTGCGCTTGGAACTTCGGCCGCCTATTTTTACAGTTTGGTTGAAGCGATCCGCTGGCAGTTGAATCCATCGATCACGCCTGAACTTTATTTTGAAACGAGTGCCGTCCTGATCACCCTCATCCTCGTAGGGAAACTTTTTGAAGCACTCGCTAAAGGCCGGACGACAGCTGCCCTGACGAAATTGTTAAATCTTCAGGCGAAAGAAGCGACTGTCATTCGCGAAGGAAAAGAAGAAAAAGTTCCTGTTGATGAGGTACAGGTCGGCGATGACATCCTCGTCAAACCAGGGGAGAAAATCCCTGTCGACGGTACGGTTGTCAACGGCATTACCTCTGTTGATGAATCGATGATCACAGGAGAATCGATCCCTGTCGATAAACAAGAAGGCGAACCTGTCATTGGCTCAACGATCAACAAAAATGGAACGATTACAATGAAAGCGGAAAAGGTAGGAAAAGATACGGCTCTATCCGGCATCGTTAAAATTGTAGAAGAGGCGCAAGGATCGAAAGCGCCGATTCAAAGAACTGCCGATCAGATATCCGGCATTTTCGTCCCGATTGTCGTCGGTATTGCATTCTTGACATTCCTTGTGTGGTTCTTGATCGTCTCTCCAGGAGAGTGGCCACCTGCCTTGGAAGCTGCCATTGCCGTGCTGGTCATTGCCTGCCCATGTGCGCTTGGTCTGGCTACACCGACTTCAATCATGGTCGGTACAGGCAAAGGAGCTGAACAGGGGATTTTGTTCAAGGGTGGGGAATATCTCGAAGGCACCCACCGCTTGACGACGATTTTGTTAGACAAAACAGGTACGGTCACCAAAGGGAAGCCGGAAGTGACCGACTTTGTAGCCTTTGAAGAGAAGGAAAAGTTACTGCCTCTCGTCGTGGCTGCAGAAAAATCTTCTGAGCACCCATTGGCAGAAGCCATTGTCCAATACGGAGAAGACCAGGGTGTGACTAAGCCAGCCGCCGTGGAGTTTGAAGCGATTCCAGGCCATGGAATTAAAGCCGTCGTGGATGACGACCGGGTCTATATTGGAACAAGAAAATTAATGCAGCGTGAAAACATCGATTATGGTATGTATGAAGAGCCCTTGGTTACACTGGAACAACAAGGGAAAACCGCAATGTTCATCGCTGTTGAAGGTGAATTGAAAGGCTACATTGCTGTCGCAGATACAGTCAAGGAAACCTCCAGACAAGCGATTGCCGATTTGAAAAATATTGGTCTGAGCGTTTATATGGTCACAGGAGACAATAAACGTACGGCCGATGCGATTGCTAAAGAAGTCGGAATTGATGGAGTCTTTGCGGAGGTTCTTCCTGAGCAGAAGGCTGAAAAAGTGAAAGAACTGCAGAAACAGGGAGAAAAGGTTGCCATGGTTGGAGACGGGATCAATGATGCTCCTTCCCTCGCTACGGCTGATATCGGAATCGCAATCGGGACTGGATCGGATGTTGCGATTGAAACAGCAGATATTACCCTTGTCGGTGGAGACCTTGCTCATTTGAGTCAGGCCATCCGATTGAGCAGAAAGACGATGCGCAACATCCGTCAAAATCTTTTCTGGGCGCTTGCCTATAACTCTGCAGGTATTCCAGTCGCTGCCATCGGGCTTCTTGCACCA
The DNA here is from genome assembly GCF_035818575.1 of Halobacillus sp. HZG1. Classification (NCBI taxonomy): domain Bacteria; kingdom Bacillati; phylum Bacillota; class Bacilli; order Caryophanales; family Bacillaceae; genus Halobacillus; species Halobacillus sp. HZG1. The sequence continues at coordinate 13,081 of NZ_JAYLVQ010000034.1, read as the reverse complement.
TGGGTAGCCGGGGCAGCTATGGCCTTCAGTTCTGTAAGTGTCGTGACGAACTCATTAAGATTGAAGCGGGCTAAAATATAGGCTTTATTGCAAACCAAAGCAGGAAATCCTGCAAAAAATGAAAGGGTGTTGAAAATGGAAACAACATTGAAAGTAGAAGGAATGACATGCGGACACTGCAAGAGTGCCGTTGAAGGAGCTTTGAAAGAAGTGGATGGCGTAAGTGATGTCGACGTCGATCTTGAAACGGGAAATGTAAAAGTATCTCATTCAGAAACCGCTAATAAAGTGGAAATGAGAGAAGCCGTCGAAGAACAGGGCTATGACGTGGTATAGCACATACAACCCCCAGGTATAAAGTCTGCCTGGGGGTATTTTTAAAAAGAGGTGAGCGGACATGGGAAACGTTAAAAAAGCAGCACTGAGTTTACTTTTAGCTTCCACTCTTCTTAGTGCCTGCAGTCAGGAAGTGGAAGAGGAAGCTGCAGGTTCTAAGGATAGCAAAGAAAATAAGGTAGAGAATCGGGAATACTTACAATCCTTTCAAGGAAACCTCGGCCATGTCCACGGCCTTGGTGTGATGGAAGAAGGATTTGCATTTGCGGCACACACAGGAATCAAGATTTATCAGCAGGGGGAATGGAAAGAAGCGGTTTATCATCCTCATGATTACATGGGCTTCCAGGTGAGAGAGGACGGATTCCTTTCTTCCGGACACCCGATCCCTTCCAGTGATCTTGAGAATCCACTGGGTCTTCAAAAAGGTAAAGTTTCAGAAGAGAGTTTAGAAGCTCTAGCTTTTAATGGAGAAAGTGATTTTCACGTGATGGGAGCAGGATTTGCCAATGAGACGGTTTATGTGTTTAATGAGCAGCCGAATTCTCAGCTGGATCAAGGATTTTACAGGAGTACAGATCTTGGTGCCACATGGGAGTCTATTTTGGCAGAGGGTATCGAGGGCGGTGTTTTCCAAATGGCCGTCCATCCTACGAATGGTGAGACCGTCGCTATTGCTACAGATTCCGGAGTGTTTCTTAGCGAAAATGGGGGACAGAGCTTTGAAAAGATTTCTGAGTCTGGACAAGCTGGCGGCTTGTACTTTAACGAAGACGAATTGTATTATGGGTTATACAACGGCGAAGCCACGATGACCTCTTATTTAATCGGTGAATCCGGCACCTCGAATGTTCCACTTCCAGACATGAAAGAGGATGCGGTTATGTATTTTACAGAAACGGACAACAAAATGGCCATTTACACTTTTAATGGTTCCGCCTTTGTCTCTGAAGATGGGGGAGAGAACTGGAAGAAGATTGTAGAAGAAGGGGAAACCGTTTCGTAAGAATAGAACTCCAATGGGAAGCCATTGGAGTTTTTTTATTGCTTGTAGGAAGGTCAAAACGAGGGTTTCTGCAAAAAAAGACTCGCAGGAGGGACCTGCGAGTCTTGAATCAGCCGATAATATAGAAGAAAATCGAGAAAAAGTGTAGGATCGATCCGCCGAGCACGAACAAATGCCAGACCATGTGATGATATTTAAAGCTTCGCCAGACGTAGAAAATCGATCCGATGGAATACATCACGCCCCCGACGACGAGATACGTGATCCCTGCTGCAGGGACTTCCGCTGTCAATGGACCCCAGGCAAGAACAATCAACCAGCCCATCAGTACATAGAATACTGTGGACATCACGACAAACCTTTTGACGAAAAACACCTTGAAAATGATTCCAAGAATGGCCATTCCCCAAACGATGCCGAATAATGTCCATCCGAGCGTGCTTCGTAACGGGACGAGCATGATCGGTGTGTATGTTCCGGCAATAAAGAGATAGATGGCGGAATGGTCGAAGATCTCAAACAAATCCTTGGCACGGCCCGGTGGAAAACTGTGGACGAGGGTGGACGATACGTACAAGATGAGCATCGTGACCCCGTAGATCGTCACACTGGTGATATGCCAGGCATTACCGCCGATACTTGCGAACACGATGAGCAGGACGAGCATCGCGATGCTTAAGATGGCGCCGATGCCATGCGTGATGGCATTCGCGATTTCTTCACGCTTTGTAAAAGTGTGTGTGAGCAAATTTTTTCAACTCCAATGTAGTGAACTGTCTTCATTATACGACGGTTTCCTTTTTTTATAAAGACTGGACGCTTAAACAGGTTTATCCAGAATAGAAATGAGGGTACTAGATAGTCGGAAGAATGCTAGAGAGAGAATTGTCGGATATTGCGTTCGTGCTTTGGGAGAAATTGTGTTAGAATATGTAATGGTCTTAAGAGCGTCTCTTTCTGCTCCTTCAATGTTCAGGAAAAAGAGGAGTGAACAAGAACATGGTTAGTTTAGAAAAAGAAGCATTGAGGATCCCACTCGTTTCAGAACTTATGATTCCAGCTGAGAAAGTAGCACATGTGCAAATTGGTAACCCGCTTGAACATGCGCTTTTGGTTTTAGTGAAGTCTGGTTATTCTGCGGTGCCTGTACTGGATCCTACCTTTAAATTTCAAGGGGTCATCAGCAAAACAAAAATCTTGGAAGAAACGTTGGGAATTGAACAATTTGAATTAAACCGATTATCTGAAATGACAGTCAGTGAAGTGATGGATGATGAAGTGCCTTGTTTACAGCTTAGTGACAATATGATTGATGCGATGCACAAGCTTATTGACTATCCTTTTGTCTGTGTGACGAACCCTCAGGGTGAATTCGATGGGATTGTGACACGTCGGACAATCCTTAAACAATTCAGCAAGCACTATCATGAAACCTTTAAACATACAATGGTAGAAGCAGGTAAATAAAACGATTATGATAGAATAGATGGCATCTGAGATGTCATCTATTTTTGTATTGAAGGTGAATGTACATATGAAGAACGATAAACAAAATCGGGGGCTGGTGCTCGCATCGATCATGCTTGCCATGTTCCTCGCCGCCATTGAAGCGACCATCGTTTCAACGGCGATGCCAAGTATCGTAGCAGATCTTGGAGGGTTCAGCTTATACAGCTGGGTGTTTTCTGCCTATCTGCTAACGAATGCAGCGACCGTCCTGCTTTTCGGACGATTAGCAGATGTCTTCGGTCGGAAACCGATCTTCATGCTCGGAATCAGCCTGTTTCTATGCGGGGCTGTTCTTTGCGCTCTTGCTCCTTCTATGAATGTTCTGATTGGAGCAAGACTCGTTCAGGGGCTCGGAGCTGGAGCTCTGATGCCGATCGCGACAACGATTGTCGGTGATATTTATACAAAAGAAGAGCGCGCAAAGATCCAGGGGTATTTATCGAGCGTCTGGGGCATATCAGCGGTAACAGGACCTGCGCTGGGTGGCTTCTTTGTGGATTTTCTCTCCTGGCCGTATGTGTTCTGGATGAACGTCCCGCTCGGCCTCCTTGCCCTTTTCGGAATTCTCTTTTTCTTTAAGGAAGAGGTTTCTAAAGAAAAGAGGAATGTGGATGTGGCCGGTTCTATGTGGGTGGTACTCACGGTTAGTACATTGATGATCATCCTTGTAGAAGGCGGGGTAGGAATTGAGTGGAAGTCCTGGGCGATGTTCTCCATGATTGTCGTTGCGTCGATTGGAGCACTGGCGTTTTTATTTCATGAAAGAAAAACGGATGATCCGATGATGCCGATGGATTTATGGCACATCCGGTCCATCCGCTATGCCAACCTCACCTCACTTACGACAGGAATGATCCTTATCGGGGTGAGCAGCTATTTACCAGCCTTCGTACAGGGAGTGATGGAACAATCGGCGACCGTTGCCGGCTTTACGTTGACAACAATGTCGATCGGGTGGCCGATCGCAGCAACCGTCGCGGGGCGCTTGATCTTGAAAATCGGCTTTCGCCCAACCTCGATCCTTGGTGGAGTATCACTCATCGTCGGAGGGGTCATCTTCTCCCTGCTCAGTCCGGAGAAAGGTCCCTGGTTTGCCGCCATGGGATCGTTATTCATCGGGATTGGCATGGGGTTATCTTCGACCTCTTTTATCGTATCGATTCAGAACAGTGTCGATTGGAAAAAACGTGGCATTGCGACAGCCACCAATATGTTCATGCGTACGATTGGGAGTGCTGTGGGAGCGGCTTTGCTTGGAGGAATCTTGAACAGTCAGGTGGCGGATGCGATTGAGAATTCAAGTCTTCCTGATTCTTTCAGTGTTGATTCAGCCAATTCGCTGCTTAGAGAGGAAACGAGGGAGCAGTTGAGCGAGGAAGCTCTTCTTGTTTTGCAGGATGGCCTGACTTCAGGGTTACACTTCGTCTATATGGGATTGCTCATACTTGCGGTCATTAGTTTTCTACTAATTCTCAGAATTCCAAAAAAAGAAGATTGAAAAAGTCATGGACCCTTTGATAAAGTAAAGGATGAAAGATACATAAAGGAGGAATTACTCATGAAACAAATGGACGCAAATGAAATCATTTCATTCATTTCAAATAGTGAAAAATCAACACCTGTCAAAGTTTACTTGAAAGGTGAAAATTTAGAAAACATCGAATTTGGTGAACAAGTACAGGATTTCATCACAGGCCAATCTGGTGTTATCTTCGGAGAATGGAAAGTGATCCAGCCGATTCTCGAAAAATATGAAAACGAAATCGAAGACTATGTGCTTGAAAACGACCGTCGTAATTCGGCTATTCCTTTGCTTGACTTGAAAAAAGTCAATGCCCGCATTGAACCGGGTGCTGTCATTCGTGACCAGGTTGAAATCGGAGACGGAGCGGTGATCATGCTCGGAGCGATGATCAACATCGGTTCTGTCGTCGGTGAAGGAACGATGATCGATATGAACGTTGTCCTTGGCGGCCGTGCAACGGTCGGAAAGAACTGCCATATCGGAGCAGGCGCAGTCCTTGCAGGAGTCATCGAGCCACCTTCCGCAAAGCCGGTTGTGATTGAGGATGGTGTCGTCATCGGTGCGAACGCTGTCGTTCTTGAAGGGGTAACCGTCGGTGAAGGAGCAGTCGTAGCTGCTGGAGCGATTGTAACAGAAGATGTTCCAGCCAACACTCTTGTTGCCGGAACACCTGCGAAACAGATCAAAAAAATCGACGATCAGACGAAGTCGAAGACTGAAATCATGCAGGCCCTTCGTAAACTGGATAACTAATTTTCTCAACACAACAATAGAAGGAAGGGCCTTGCTCCTGGAGCAGGGCCTTTCGTATAGGGAGGGATTTTTTTGAATCAGGAAACATTGAGTGAAATCCGGAGAGAGCTGCATCAGATTCCTGAACTCGGCTTTAGAGAATACAAAACCCAGCAGTATTTATTGGATTATATCAACAAGCTGCCTCAAAAAGCTTTGACGATCGAAACGTGGCGTACAGGAATTTTTGTGCGGGTCAAAGGGAAAGTTGGCAAAAAAACGATTGGCTACCGTGCTGATATCGATGGACTTCCCCTGACGGAAGAGACAGGATATGAGTTCCAATCGACCCATGATGGACGTATGCATGCCTGTGGTCATGATTTTCACATGACCATCGCGCTTGGAGCTTTGACGAGGCTTGCTGAAGATCCGGCCGATGATGATATCATCTTCCTATTTCAACCCGCAGAAGAAGGTCCGGGCGGGGCCGAACCGATGCTGCAATCGGAAGCCATGGAAAGGTACCGGCCTGACGTGATCTTCGGATTGCACGTAGCGCCGGATCTTCCGGTCGGTTCTGTTTCTTCCAAGCCAGGATTATTGTTTGCGAATACGAGTGAACTGTTCATCGATTTCAAAGGTGTAGGAGGGCACGCTGCCTTTCCTCATTTGACTCATGATATGGTCGTCACAGCCAGTTCATTCGTTTCCCACTTGCAGCAAATCGTCGCACGCCGAGTCGATCCATTGGATAGTGCAGTGATCACAATCGGAAAAATTGAAGCGGGAACGGTACAGAATATAATTGCACAGGCTGCCCGCTTAGAAGGCACAATCCGGACTTTGTCTCCAGAAGCGATGCAAAAGGTTAAAGGGGAGATCGAGAAGGTAGCCCGCGGTTTTGAGATCGCTAATGACTGTGGCATCCACATCGATTACGGAGCCAATTATCACCAGGTGTTCAACGATGCGGAGCAAGTGCATCGGTTTGAGAAGCTGGTGAAAGAGACGGAATATCAGTACAAGGAAGCCAACATGGCGATGACCGGTGAAGATTTCGGCTATATGGTTAAAGAGATTCCAGGGTTCATGTTCTGGCTTGGTGTGGATTCTAAAGCAGGCCTCCATCAATCAACGTTGAAACCTAAGGAAGAAGCACTCTTGGTAGGCGTCCATATCGTTGAAAAAACCCTGCGTGAACTTTAAAGCGCGCATAGGTTGGCCATTCCAGTGAACAATAGAGGATAGATGAGAGAAGGAGGAGGATTCCTCCTTCTTTTTTATAAGGAGTGGCCTTGATGGAAATAACGATTAAATTGACAGCCGTAGCCATTTTGATTCTGCTCACCGCTTTTTTTGTAGCGAGTGAATTTGCCATTGTAAAGGTTAGAAAAACAAGACTGGAAGCAAAGGCAGCGGAAGGACATAAGAAAGCGGAGAATGCCATTCGTGTCGTCAGCGATCTTGATTATTATCTTAGTGCATGTCAATTGGGCATCACCATTACTGCACTTGGTCTTGGTTGGTTAGGTGAGCCCACACTGGAAGTTTTGTTGAGACCTTTGTTTGATCAGATTGATTTACCCGAAGGCCTCACCCATACCCTTTCATTTGTCATCGCCTTTTTTGTCATCACCTTTTTACATGTGGTCCTAGGAGAGCTTGCACCTAAAACGATGGCGATCCAGAAGGCAGAAAGTATCACCCTGCTTTTATCGCGACCGCTCATGCTATACAGCAAATTGATGTATCCGCTCATTTGGCTGTTGAACGGATCTGCCAATATCTTTGTGCGCATGCTCGGTTTTCAGACCGCTCGGGAATCGGATGAAGTCCATTCAGAAGAAGAATTGAGACACATCCTTACGAAAAGCTATCAAAAAGGGGAGATCAACCGCTCCGAGTACACGTATGTCGATCGTATCTTTGAATTCGATAATCGAACAGCGAAAGAAATCATGATTCCGCGTACAGAAATGGCCGTCCTCGATGCCAGACAGTCGGTGACGAATGCTGTAAGGGAAGTGAAGCATAACCGCTATACCCGGTATCCGGTCATTGAAAAAAGCAAAGATGAAATCATCGGCATCATTCATATGAAAGAACTGCTCTACGATGATGCAGAAAATCAGAGTACGCTCCGTCCGTTTTTACGCCCGGTCATGAAAGTCTTTGAAAATATCCCCATCCACGATCTGCTTGTCAAAATGCAGAAAGACCACACGCATATGGCCGTACTTATTGATGAGTATGGAGGGACATCCGGCATTGTGACGGTGGAAGATATCCTTGAGGAAATTGTCGGGGAAATAAGGGATGAATTCGATGCAGAAGAAGAACGGGATATTAAGCGGCTGAAAAACGGACACTTTCTGATCGAAGGGAAGACGGCCATCCAGGACATCAATGATTTCTTTGATATCCAATTGGATCATATGGATATTGATACGATTTCAGGATGGATGTACACGAAAGACTTTGAAGCAAAAGAGGGAACCATCGTCGAAGGGGAAGGGTATCGATTTAAGATCGTTGATTTAGTGAAAGGGCAGATTAAGAAAGTGGAAATGTGGAAAGAAGAATCAAAATAACCCGACCTCTCAAGGTCGGGTTATTTTTTTATTTAGGATTCTTTTTGAACAAATACTTGGTGTGGGAATGGAATTTCAATATCCGCAGCATCCAAGGCTTCTTTCATGGCTTTTCTCATATCACGTTCAACGGCCCATTGTTCCATATTTTCCGTTTTACCAAGAATGCGAATCACGACATCGGATGACCCAAGACTCTGAACACCTAGCACGTTTGGACCTTCCACAAAACGCTCGTCCTCTGCGAATTGATCGGCGACTTTCTGAAGGACAGCCAGCGCTTCATCGATATTTTCATCATAACCGATGCCAATGTCCACAAGGGCTCTCATGTTGCCGCGGGAATGGTTGGCGACACCGACGATGTTGCGGTTCGGTACAAAGTTCAATGTCCCATCAAAGCTGCGGATCTTCGTCGTACGAATACCCACTTCTTCTACCACTCCGTCATATCCACCGGCTGTGACGTAATCATCCACCTCAATCTGGCGTTCAATCAGCAGGAAAAACCCAGTTACGATATCAGAAACAAGCCCCTGGGCTCCGAAGCCGATCGCTAAACCAAGGATTCCTGCTCCAGCTAGCAACGGCCCGATTTCAATATTCACGGCACTGAGAAGCATCATCACCAGAATAAAAAGCAACGTATAAGAAAACAGGTTCACAGAAATCTTCTGTAACGTCTTATTTCTTCCTTCTGCAATATTGCGCTGCTGACTCATGCGATTGATCGCTGCCTCAATCGCTTTCGTACCTACAGGTTTGATAATCGCAAAGGCAATCAGAATGACCGCGATTTTCAGTCCTCCTGTGATCAGCCATTCAATCAGTACATCAAAATTAAAACTTAATCCTTCTTCAAATAAGTTCATGAATAAACTCCTTTCCATCTTCCGGTCTCCTCTAATAGAATATCGGAATCCGACATTAAAATTCAACGTTTTACAATTAAAGACACGAAATTTTTCTTGGGATACCAAAGCAGAAAAGAGTTTATAGGTAAGGTGCATAGGAAGGATGAAGGTATAGAAGGTGATCCATTTCCATAAGAATGGAAGAGTTGTGAATTAGTATGGAAAAATGAGGGGAATCCATCGCTTTCCCAGATCAAAATCCTTTCACTTACTGATAAAAGTGTGAAAGAGGCCGATAAAAGTCAAGAAGTCACTGATAAACGTGTGAAAGTCACCGATAAAAGCTTAAAACCCCCGGATAAATGATTGGAGTCGGCCGTCAAAAAGGAGACCTATAAGCCTTGTCTGTTAGTTGTTTAATCTGCTTCTTAAAAAAACAGGTTCGATGATATCATCAAGCGGCTGACCTATCGTTCTTGTGGTAATTTTGAGTCTTACACCATCCTGTAGTTTTATTCAATACATCCCGTTCTACAACTTTAGAAGGAGGGAAAATCATCCCCTAGATAGAAAATTTTAAAAATTATTGCAAATGGGTAGATATTTATTTCGGAACCCGATATATTTAATATTACGTTAAAAAATAAGAAGGAGGGAAACCTTTGGATACGTTTAAAAAACTAAAGGCCTTTTACTGGCCGTATCGGAAATATTTCTTTTGGTCCTTGTTTTCATTATTCTTCGTGACCATCATTACTGTCGTCTATCCAATCGTGTTGAAGGTGACCATCGATGATGTCGTTCTCGCTGAAGAGTACAGTCTCATTCCTTATATATGTACCGCATTTATCGCACTCATGATCATCAAAGGGTTCGCTACATATTACCATCAGTATTTAGGGGACTTCTTCGGAATCCGTTCCGTATTTACGATGCGTGACGAGTTGTACAAAAAGCTGCAGCGTCTTCCTTTCCGCTATTATGACAATGCGAAGACAGGGGATTTGATGTCGAGACTTACGGCAGATGTGGAAGGATTCCGTTTCTTCCTTTCCTTTGGATTTTCGGAACTTATCCGCATCTTCCTTTTGATTGTGATCAGCTTGAGCGTGATGTTTTATTTCTCCGTACCCCTCGCCCTTGTCACAATGGCCGCCATGCCGTTTTTAGCCCTTGTGGTGTACCGGTTCGATCGTAAAGTCCACCCGGCCTTCCGGAAGATTCGGAAATCCTTCGGGAAGCTGAATACAAGAGTGCAGGAAAATATCAGCGGGATGAATACGGTTAAATCTCTTTCGAGAGAGGAGTTTGAGATCGGACGGTTTTCGAACAGAAGTGAAGATTACCGTACCAAGTTCATTACAACATCCAACATATGGGCCCGCTACTTCCCATTGATGGAGTTTATCGGCAACGTATCCGTTGTAGCTCTGCTGGCTTACGGGGGCTCCATGGTTATGAACAATACGATGCAGTTAGGTGAACTGGTCGCCTTCTTTAGTCTTGTCTGGTATATCCTTGGTCCTTTGATGAACTTAGGTTTCGTCATTAACCTTTTCTCACAGGCGAAAGCTTCTGGGGAACGGTTGCTGGAAATTTTAGAGGCAGAAGAAGAAATTAGTGAGAAGGATACAGCGATTCATCAAGATCGTTTACAAGGTCATGTGACATTCAATGATGTCACCCTCACGTACGTTGAAGATGACGATTCTGCATTGAAGGATATAAGTTTTGATGCACCTCCTGGCAAAACGATCGGACTGATCGGAGCTACGGGATCAGGAAAAACGAGTATCACTCAATTGATCACCCGTTTTTACGAACCGGAAAAAGGGGAAGTTCTCGTCGATGGGCGCCCGGTCCAGGAGTATGGCTTGAAAAGTCTGCGCAAGAATATCGGCTTTGTCTTACAGGAGTCTTTCCTTTTCTCAACGACCATTAAAGAAAACATCGCTTATGGAAATCCCGACGCGACGATTGAAGATGTCATCGATGCCGCCAAGAGGGCCCAGGCTCATGAGTTTATCATGGAGATGCCTGAAGGCTATGACACCCTTTTAGGGGAGCGTGGCATGGGTCTTTCCGGAGGTCAAAAGCAACGGATTGCCATAGCCCGGGCAATTCTTATTGATCCAGCGATCCTCGTGTTGGATGATGCAACGTCTGCTGTTGATATGGAAACAGAGTTCAAGATTCAAAAAGCGTTGCAGGAAGTGATGAGAGGTCGGACGACATTCATCATTGCCCACCGTATTTCTTCATTGAAACATGCCGATGAAATCATCGTACTTGAAGACGGTGCCGTCAAGGAACGTGGCGTGCATGAAGACCTTCTTACAAATGGAGGACCTTATCAACGAATTTACGATATTCAATATCAGGACAAAGAGAAAATTTTAAAGACATCTAATATTTCATAAAAGGAGGGAGACCATGGCTCGCAAACCCAAGCATGAACCAGAAACGAGCACCCATTTGAATCGATTTAAATATACGCAGGACCAGGCGATTGAGAAGCCGTTCAACTGGGCTCAAATGTGGCGGCTGCTCAAGTACTTGAAGCCCTATGCCAAAACATTGCTGCCTGTTGCGATCATTGCGATGCTCGTATCCACGATCGTGAGACTGGTCGTTCCCGTTTTAATTGGTCAAGTAGCCATCAACATGGCGATTGCTGATGGGAACACCAATCTATTGATCCAACTTGTGGTTGGAATTGCCATCATGTATTTACTCAGCTATATCGGCAATGCACTTAGAATTAAATATGTGAACATTCTCGGTCAGAATGTGATCTATGACTTGAGGCAGCATTTATTTTCCCACGTCCAACGACTTTCGCATAAGTTTTTTGACTCAAGGTCCGCAGGTTCCATCCTCGTCCGGATCATGAACGACATTAACTCCCTGCAGGAATTGTTCACGAATGGGATCATCAACCTGCTGATGGACGTGGTCATGTTGACAGGAATTGTCGTCATTCTTTTAGTCTTCAGTCCTAAACTTGCCCTGGCAATTCTAGTCATTCTGCCGATCATGTTCTATATCTCGACGAAGCTGCGTCGTAACATTCGCCGCTCCTGGCAGAATGTACGGATTCAACAATCAAGGCTGAATTCACATTTGAATGAGAGCCTCCAGGGGATTCGCATAACTCAATCTTTTTCTCAGGAAAAAGAAAACATAGAGTACTTTAATGGTGTGAATACCGATAACTTCGAATCCTGGAACACAGCATCAAGGAAAAGTGCCATGTTCCGTCCATTTGTTGAAATGAGCAATGCGGTTGGAACGGTTATCCTAGTCGCGTATGGTGCTCACTTAATCCTGGAGTCCAGTATCCTGGTAGGGGACTTCGTCATGTTCGCTTTCTTTCTTGGTATGTTCTGGGAGCCGATTTCCCGTTTAGGACAGATGTATAACCAGCTCCTGATGGCTATGGCTGCTTCTGAGAGGATTTTTGAATTCCTGGATGAGGAACCAAACGTGGAGGAGAAGAAAGATGCCATTGAGCTGAAAGACATGAGGGGCCATATTGAATTTGATCATGTCCAATTCGCCTACGATTCTAAACGCATCGCCCTTCACGACATCAACCTCGAAATGAAGGAAGGGGAGACCGTCGCTCTTGTCGGTCATACAGGGTCCGGAAAGTCGACAATCGCGAACTTAATCAGTCGTTTCTACGATCCGACCAAGGGAGCAGTCAAAATCGATGGGGTCGACCTGAAGAATGCTACGATTGATAGTGTCCGTCAACAGATTAGTGTGGTTCTGCAGGATACGTTCATCTTCTCAGGTACTATTATGGAAAACATCCGTTTCGGACGCCCGGATGCTTCTGATGAAGATGTCATGGAAGCGGCAAAAGTGGTTGGAGCAGATGATTTTATCCAGCGTCTTAATAACGGTTATGAAACAGAAGTCGAAGAGCGGGGAAATATCCTTTCTGCCGGTGAGCGACAGCTCCTGTCGTTTGCCCGTGCGCTGCTTGCCAACCCAAGAATTCTCATTTTGGATGAAGCAACGGCAAGTATCGATACGGAAACCGAACTTAAGATTCAGCAGGCGCTTCGCAAACTGCTGAAAGGACGAACAGCAATCATGATTGCCCACCGCTTGTCCACGATACGAGAAGCAGACAACATTTTCGTCCTTGAAAATGGACGCATCCTGGAACAAGGTTCACATGATGAACTGATGGATCAGGAAGGTGAGTACTACGACCTTGTAAAAGCCCAATTCCAAATGCTTGATGCTATATAATACTTCAAAAAGACACCGGTTAGCGGTGTCTTTTTTTGTTCAACTAAATGGCAGGATTGTGGAAGACTCAGTTTCGAGATGTTTTGGGGCTTCGTTTGCCATATTTGGAGTCAGGGGTGGCTGGGAAGCTACTCGCTTTCCTGTGGGGGAGTGCCGAGCTTCCTCGGGCTACGCCCTGCGGGATCTCGCCGATCTCCTTTCTCCCACGGGAGTCTCGCAGCTTCCCAGCCACCCCATACGATAAAAGTGAGAAACGAAC
>NZ_JAYLVQ010000033.1:0-29007 GCF_035818575.1 Halobacillus sp. HZG1 | reverse complement strand
AAGTGGTTTCGAAGATAGTTATATGGCAAAGGGGCGGAGGGGAATGGCGAGACTCCTGCGGGAAAAAAGTGCTTGGTGAGACCCCACAGGACGCAGTCCGAGGAGGCTCACCGCGCTCCCGCGGAAAGCGAGCTATTCCCCTCCGCCCCTTTGCCATATAACTATCTTCGAAACCACTTCCAGGAAAGTGAAGCAACATGAATTCTCCAACCGCATTTTGAATGATAAGGCCTGTTATAGTGCGCTTTATCACTATAGATTCAGGATTTGTGAAAGACACTCATATAAGGCAAAGGGGTTCGTTTTTCCCTTACATCGAAAGGGGTGGTTGGGAAGCTGCGAGACTCCCGTGGGAGAAAGGAGATGGGCGAGATCCCGCAGGGCGGTTGCCCGAGGAAGCTCGGCACCCCCCCACAGGAAAGCGAGTAGCTTCCCAGCCACCCCTGGGGCGCTCACTATGATAACGAACCCCGAAACATCTAGAAACTGAGTCTTCCACAACCCCGCCATATACTTTAATAACTTCTGAACAGAAGAAAATTCCAAGTCTATGGAAATTTAAAAATAAAAAGTGGCCAGTTATGGAATACCGGCCACTTTGGTTTGATCTTAGGAAGATAAAAATTATAGCAGGGAAATGATGAAACTAATCACTACGATTAAACCGATGATCATTAAGATTGTACGAATCATGGAATCACCTCTTCGTCTTTTGTATTTATTCATGTTTTCCCTTATCCTCACGAGATTTAAACAAACTATACAAAAAATCGTACCTTTTTCCCTTTCGGGGCAGGGCCTAACTTCATGAATCAATGGCTTTTGGTCTATGGTCCACTTAATATTTTATAAATGCTTTCGTGTAAGCTGAACAACCAGCACCTATAAGAGTAAAATAAACCCCCCACCAAACCTTGGAATTATCCAAGGCCGGCAGGGGTTGTTGTTATATTAATTGACGATCCCAGTGGCGGTGAGCAGCGACTGCCTGGACAAAATCTTCTGTGAAGCCTTTGACATCATCAGCAGCTACGACACCGCTGTGGTCGGCGAGTTTGTTATCGCTCAGCCACTGCACAGCATTGTGGGTAGCACCCAACGGTTTGTAGTGAGAGAATGCTTCGTTAAGGAAATGAGAGGCATGCTTCTTGAACGCTTCTTCCTCATCGCTTCCACCAACCGCGTACAGCGCATCATACAGAACAGAATCAGTAGTAAGGAAGGTGTGATCGACTTTCATTTCTGAACCGTCGTCTCCTTTGACCATTCCCTGCTTATCACTAATGATTTCAGTCATGATTCCTTCTGATGAGAGCTCCTTCAATGCTTGAGTGACCTCCTTCCCATTGAATCCGCCAGCTAAAATGACGCCAACTTTACGAGTAGACGGCTTGTGAACCGTATTTGCCTGACTGAGAGCAGGAGAAGATTTCTTCACATCTGATCCCCCGCTCTGTGGAGGAGTAACTCCAATATTTTTAGCAAATCCTTGGGCAAGCTCAAGACTTACGTTAGCGAACATTTTCACTGCTTCTTCACGAACGGATTCGCTTTCCACTTTTCCGAGCTCAAAGCTGAACGCATTGATGAGATGCTCTTTTTCATGGTCACTCATGCTGTTCCAAAACAATGTAGCCTGAGAGAAGTGATCTTTAAAGCTATCGCTGCGAGCACGGATCTTGTGACCTTCCACTTTTTCCTGGTAGTGGGAATAGCCACCTTCTTCTTCACTTGCCGGGGTTGGTGTATTGTTTGCAAGTGAGTTCTTATGATAACTGACCTGCCCTTTATTGATTGTTTGACGGCCATAGCCATCACGCTGGTTATTAAAGAAAGGACAGACAGGGCGGTTGATTGGGAGTTCATGGAAGTTCGGTCCACCCAGCCTGATCAACTGCGTATCCGTATAGGAGAACAAACGCCCCTGCAATAACGGGTCATTTGTAAAGTCGATCCCTGGTACGACGTTTCCTGGATGGTATGCCACCTGTTCGTTTTCAGCAAATACATTATCTACATTACGATTCAACGTCATTTTACCGACGATTTGAACGGGAACGTCTTCTTCCGGCCAAAGTTTCGTTGGATCAAGGACATCAAAATCGAACTTAAATTCATCTTCTTCAGGGATGACTTGGATTCCAAGCTCATACTCAGGATAATCACCGTTTTCTATGGAGTTATAAAGATCCCCTCGGTGGAAGTCAGGGTCTTTACCATTAATCTTTTGTGCTTCATCCCATACAAGAGAGTGTGTGCCAAGGAGAGGCTTCCAGTGGAACTTAACGAAATGAGCCTTTCCTTCATTATTGACTAAACGGAACGTGTGAACCCCGAAGCCTTCCATCATACGCAGACTTCTAGGAATGGCACGGTCAGACATCGTCCACATGACCATATGAGCAGACTCCTGGTTTTGTCCCACGAAGTCCCAGAACGTATCATGGGCGGATGCTGCCTGCGGCATAGCGTTATGTGGTTCAGGTTTGACTGCATGGACAAGGTCAGGGAATTTAATTGCGTCCTGGATAAAGAAGACTGGTATGTTATTTCCGACTAGATCATAGTTTCCTTCTTCTGTGTAAAATTTCGTTGCGAATCCCCGTGCATCACGCACCGTTTCTGCAGAACCCTTGGAACCAGCAACCGTGGAAAACCTTACAAACGTCGGTGTAGTTTTTGATGTATCATTTAAAAAGTCAGCTTTCGTATATTTCTCAAGCGATTCATATAATTGAAATTCGCCATGAGCTGAGAACCCTCTCGCGTGAACAATACGCTCAGGGATACGCTCATGGTCAAAGTGGGTCATTTTTTCACGAAAATGAAAATCTTCCAGCAGGGTAGGACCACGTACACCAGCTTTTAATGAAAATTCATCCTCTGAAACTTTGACTCCGTGGTTCGTCGTCATATGTTTGCCGGAGTCATCCACCCGGAACTGATCCAACTGCTCATCTTTACTTGATCTTTTCTTACTCATTGAGCTCCTCCTTAAGAAACCACTTCTTAGAATGGTAAGTAATAAATAAACATTACAATCTACGTACCCGGCGATTCGACAGAATAAACACACAATTACTTTCCTGAAAAAGTAGTTTGTCGGAAGATGTTCGTAAATAACGAAGGAAATCTAAATATAATGGTCTATTAAATAGATAGGGGGCAACTTCTCATACATCCAACCTATCTCAAAAAGCGTAAAAACAAAAAGCCACCTCTGTTTCAGAGGTGGCTAAGAGGGTTAATTATATTTATGGCAGCTGGGATGCTCCCATCATGTATCGATCGCATTCGCGTGCGACTTCGCGGCCTTCGTTGATAGCCCAAACAATCAGACTTTGCCCGCGTCGCATGTCTCCGGCAGCAAATACACCTTCAACGTTCGTCGTGTACTTCCCGTATTGGGCAGCGACATTAGAACGTACGGTCGTTTCGATGCCAAGCTTTTCAATAAGATCCTGCTCGGGGCCGCTGAAACCGATCGCAAGCAGTACGAGGTCTGCTTCCCATACTTTTTCGGTTCCTGGAATTTCAGTACGGACTTTATTTCCTTTTTCATCGTAAGAAAGAGCAACGTCAATCGTGTGTACTTCTTTGATACGATTGTTTTCATCCCCAACGAATCTCTTCGTCATAACCGCATAGGCGCGTGGATCTTTATTAAACTTCGCCTCTGCTTCCTTTTGGCCGTACTCCACGCGGTGGATGACCGGGTACTGCGGCCATGGGTTCACCTCATTGTCACGGGTAGAACCTTTTTTATCATAAATATCAAACTGAGTCAGGCTCTTACAGCCGTGACGCATGGATGTAGCCATACAGTCAGTTCCTGTGTCCCCGCCACCGATCACGATGACATTTTTGTCTGTCGCACTGATGTAGTTTCCATCTTCATGCTCAGAATCAAGAAGGCTCTTTGTGTTGGAGTGCAGGAAGTCCATTGCATAGTGGATGCCTTTCAAGTTGCGTCCATCTACTTCCAGGTTCCTTGGTGTTGTGGCACCTCCACAAAGGATGACCGTGTCATACTCCTCATTCAGACGAGAGACGGGATAATCACGACCAACTTCTGTGTTCGTCATAAACTGTATGCCTTCTTCTTTCAAAATGTTCACGCGTCGTTCAACGACGGAATAAGGCAGCTTCATTTCAGGAATTCCATAGGTGAGCAATCCACCTACACGATCGTTACGCTCATATACTGTCACCCAGTGGCCCGCTTTGTTCAGCTGTGCGGCCGCGGCCAGACCAGCAGGGCCTGATCCGACGACTGCTACTTTTTTACCTGTACGATAGGCAGGAGGTTCAGGAGTGACCCACCCTTCGTCAAATCCCTTTTCAATAATAGACCTCTCTACACTACGAATAGCTACAGGTGGTTCGTTGATTCCAAGAACACAAGCCCCTTCACACGGAGCAGGACAGGCAAAACCTGTGAACTCCGGGAAGTTGTTCATTTCGTGTTCTTTGGCAAGGGCTTCTTTCCATTTCCCCTGATATACCAGATCGTTCCATTCAGGTATGAGGTGGTAAACAGGACAACCGCTCGTGATGCCGTTGATTTCCATTCCGGAATGGCAAGTAGGAACGCCGCAATCCATGCAGCGTGCCCCTTGCTTTTGTGCTTCTTCATCTGAAAGGGGAAGCTTGTAATCTTCCCAATCTTCTATTCTTGTTTCAGGATCGCGCTCAGGTGTGGATTGGCGTGTGTATTCCATGAATCCAGTAGACTTACCCATCAGATCTCCCCCTTCTTCGTTATTTGACTGTTGCTACCGGTTTATTGCGTTCTTCAAAAGCGGTCATTTCCGCGTCAAATTTCTCAAGACCACTTTCTCTTAAATTCTTAATTCGTTCCTGCATCGCCAAGTAATCTCTCGGAATCACTTTGACGAATTTGGATACATAGTCGCTCCAATTAGCAAGGATTCTTTCACCTCGTGGGCTGTTTGTATAAGAAACATGCTTTTCGATCATGTCATAAAGTTCTTGAATTTCATTAGCATCTGCTAACTGCTGCAGGTGAACTAATTCTTTGTTGCACTTTGTATCAAAAGGCAGTTCAGACTCATCCAGCACGTAAGCGACGCCTCCGGACATTCCTGCCGCAAAGTTACGCCCTGTGCCCCCAAGGACGACGACTTTCCCGCCTGTCATATATTCACATCCATGGTCTCCGACACCTTCGACAACCACTTCCGCTCCACTATTACGGACACAGAAGCGTTCACCAGCAAGACCATTGATGTAAGCTTCTCCTGCTGAAGCACCATAGAAGGATACGTTTCCGATAATCGTATTTTCTTCCGGTACGAAAGATGAACGTGGTGATGGGTGAACGATGATTTTACCACCGGACAGACCTTTTCCTACGTAATCATTGGAATCCCCGATAAGGCGCAGGGTGACTCCTTTAGGAATGAAGGCACCGAAACTTTGACCTGCGGAACCTTTGAAGGTCAACTTGATCGTGTCTTCCGGAAGCCCTTCTGCTCCATAACGACGTGTGATTTCACTACCAAGGATCGTACCTGTTACACGGTGGATGTTACGGATGGATCCTGTGCCTTCCACCGGCTCCCCTGTTTCAATGGCTTTCTTGCAAAGCGGGATCAACTCTTCCATATCCAGCGTCTTCTCAAGGCCATGATCCTGCTTTCTAACTGCAAAGCGACCATAGTCGGCAGGGACATCAGGCTGGTAAAGCAAGGCTGACAAGTCAACGCCTTTGGCTTTCCAGTGGTCGATCGCTTCGTTCGTCTGTAAAACATCAGTACGACCGATCATTTCGTTGATGGTACGGAAGCCAAGCTCTGCCATGAGTTCACGCGCTTCCTGTGCAATGAAACGCATGAAGTTCTCAAGGTGATCCGCTTCCCCTGTGAATTTCTTACGAAGTTCAGGGTCCTGGGTCGCAACACCGACCGGACATGTGTTCAAGTGGCAGACACGCATCATGACACAACCGAGGACGACGAGAGGTGCGGTCGAGAATCCATATTCTTCCGCTCCTAACAAGGAGGCAACGACAACGTCACGTCCTGTCATCATTTTCCCGTCTGTTTCAACAACGATCCGATCACGCAGACGGTCAAGAACCAGCGTCTGGTGCGTTTCCGCAAGACCGATTTCCCAAGGAAGGCCGGTATGCTTAATACTTGTTCTTGGTGCCGCACCGGTTCCTCCATCATAGCCACTGATTAGGACAAGATCAGCACGTCCCTTTGCTACCCCTGCAGCAATTGTTCCAACACCAACAGCGGAAACAAGCTTCACGCTGACACGAGCTTTTGGATTGGCATTTTTCAAGTTATAAATCAGCTCAGCCAAGTCTTCAATGGAGTAAATGTCGTGGTGCGGTGGTGGTGATATCAATTCAACACCAGGCGTGGAACCACGGACTTCCGCTACCCATGGATATACTTTTTTGCCTGGAAGGTGACCTCCTTCTCCCGGCTTCGCTCCCTGAGCGACCTTGATTTGGATTTCATCCGCATTGACGAGGTAATGGCTGTTTACTCCGAAACGGCCAGAAGCTACCTGTTTAATCGCACTACGTTTCAAGTCACCATTTTCTTCAGGAGTGAATCGTTTCGGATTTTCTCCACCTTCACCGGAATTACTTCTGCCTCCGATACGGTTCATCGCAATGGCTAAGGCTTCGTGAGCCTCTTCACTGATGGATCCGAATGACATCGCTCCCGTTTTGAACCGTCTGCAAATATCCTCGACAGACTCTACTTCCTCAACCGGAATGGATGGGCGATCCTTGAAGGAAAGCAATCCACGGAGAGACTGCAGGTTGTTCTTTTCATCGGTCAGCATCTTGGAATATTGCTTAAAAAGGTCATAGTCGTTCGAACGGCAGGCGTGCTGCAATGTTGCAATCGTCTGCGGATTGTACTGGTGATCTTCCCCGTTCTGGCGGTACTGATATTCGTCACCAGCTTCCAGTGTGCGGTTTGATCCACGCGTTTCCCCGTAAGCCACTTCATGACGCATAAGCACTTCTTTTTCGATGATATCAAGACCGATACCTCCGAGTCTGGAAGCTGTACGAGTGAAATACTGGTCGATCACATCTTTATGGATACCAACTGCTTCGAAAATTTGTGCACCACGGTAACTTTGAATGGTTGAAATCCCCATTTTAGAAAGGACTTTAATGATCCCATCCGTTGCAGAATGGATATACGTCTGCACAGCCGTTTCATGAGACTCTGCTTCAAGCAGGTCGCGCTCCATCAAATCCCTCAAAGATTCATAGGCAAGATAAGGGTTGATTCCCTCCGCTCCATAACCAAGTAGTGTAGCAAAATGGTGCACTTCACGCGCCTCTCCAGATTCAATGATCAGGCTCACTTTCGTACGCGTCCCTTTACGGATCAGGTGATGGTGCAGACCGGATACGGCAAGGAGAGAAGGAATGGCTGCATACTCTTCACTGATTCCACGATCAGATAGGACAATCAGCGTCGTACCATCTTCTACTGCTGCATCCGCTTCTTCACATAAACGATCAAGTGCAGGCTTCAAACCGCCTTCTTTGGCATCGAAAAGAATGGAAAGAGTACGTGATGCGAATCCTTCTACATCCTGCTGACGAATCTGTTCAAGTTCACGGTTTGTCAAAATAGGCGTCTGCAGTCGGATCTGGCGACAGCTTTCTGGTTTTGGATCGACCAGGTTCCCCTCTGCTCCAATTGTCGTTTCCACCATTGTAATCAACTTTTCACGAATGGCATCAATGGGCGGGTTCGTCACCTGGGCGAACAACTGCTTAAAATAGCTGTAAAGTAATTGTGGTTTTTTAGAAAGCACAGCAAGCGGTGAATCATATCCCATCGAACCGACGGGGTCTTTTTTATCGTTGACCATCGGCAGAAGGATTTTGTTTAATTCTTCTGTTGTATAACCGAAAGCAAGCTGCTGGTCGATCAAGTTTTCAACCGGACGGTGTTCGGTCAATGGTTCAGGAAGGTCTTCTAAATCAAATTTGTTCTCTTCAATCCATTCTTTATATGGTTTCTCACGAGCAATTTGCAATTTGATTTCATCATCAGGGATGATTTTCCCTTCTTCAAGATCAACAAGGAGCATCTTTCCTGGTGCGAGACGATCTTTATACAAAATATCGTCAGCGAAAATATCAAGAGCACCCACTTCAGAACCAAGGACAATCATTCCGTCTTTTGTCACGTAATAGCGTGCAGGACGCAAACCGTTACGGTCGAGGCAGGCACCAATTTGTTTCCCATTCGTGTAAGCAAGGGCAGCCGGCCCGTCCCATGGCTCCATTAAGCAGCTATGGTATTCATAGAAATTCTTCTTGTCTTCCTGAATCGTTTCGTCATTTGACCAAGGCTCGGGCACCATCATCATAGCGGTGTGAGCGAGTGAACGACCGGACAAGTATAAGAATTCAAAGGCATTATCAAACATGGAAGAGTCACTACCGTTGGAATCGATGACAGGAAGAAGTTTCTGTAAGTCTTCTTCACTGAAATATTCCGAGTTACAAAGCTCCTGGCGTGCTCTCATCCAGTTCACATTGCCTCGTAATGTATTAAACTCTCCATTATGAATGGTGAATCGGTTCGGGTGCGAACGTTTCCAGCTCGGGAAGGTGTTCGTACTAAAGCGGGAGTGTACTAAAGCGAGGGCCGTTTTGAAATCCGGGTGGTTCAGATCGATATAAAAGGAATCCAGCTGTTCCGGAATCAACATCCCTTTATAGACGATCGTATTCGATGACAAACTGCTGATATAAAAGTCATCATACCCCTCTTTTCCAGCAATCTCGATTTCCGCTCGCTTACGAATGATGTACAGGCGGCGCTCCAGGTCCATTTGTGTTTGAATATTTCCAGATGGAGCAACGAAAGCCTGACGAATAAATGGTTTGGTCTTCTTCGCATCTTCCCCAACGAACGAATCATTTACCGGAACCGTACGCCAGCCTAAAAATTCTTGTCCTTCTTCTGCGACAATACGCTCAAAAGTCTGCATACATTCTGTTCTTGTCTCATGATTTTCCGGAAAGAAAATCATGCCGATTCCGTATTTACCGGATTCAGGCAAATATATATCTTCCTTCTCACATTGTGCTTCAAAAAAATGATGAGGGATCTGCGTCAGTATTCCGGCCCCATCTCCTGTACTGACATCAGCAGATTGTCCACCACGGTGCTCTAAGTTACATAGAATAGTGATGGCATTCTCTACGATACTGTGACTCTTCGTTCCATCGATGTTGGCGATCACTCCGATACCACAAGCTTCATGCTCATTTTCCGGATGATACAGCCCCTGCGGAACAGGATATCCGTGTTTTTGCATATTTTTTCCCCCTAGCGGACATATTCTTGTAGGTTACAGGCAAAAATTAAAAAATTCTGTCTTTTCAGTTTCTTACTAGTATAGCATGAAAAACCTTGAGAATCACGCTCTTAAAGCGGACAAGCGCTGAATTTTCAAGATAATGCGACAATTCAAATTCAATAGAAACCCGAATATTAAAAGGATGTAAGCGCAAACAAAAAACTTAAAAAAAATGAAGAATTTTTTTCTCTTATACTCGTTTTATACAAAAATAAATCTACTTATCTATCTTAATGTGCATATAAAATCCTTTGCTTGTATGAACATACACCAGGAAGGAAATTACATGCTTTATTTCGAATAGAGCATGTGGAGGTGTAACAATGAATAAAACAACCCGAGAGAACGACATCATCATAGGATCTATGCCTGTAGGTGATCGAAATCAAATTACCGACGTACCCGGAGTGACGGTCGGCCATTATACATTAGACAAGGATGATGTACAGACAGGAGTTACTGCCATTCTTCCGCACCAGGGCAACCTTTTTCAAAATAAAACAGTAGCTTCGGCTCATGTCATCAATGGGTTTGGCAAGACGGCGGGAACCATTCAACTTGAAGAACTGGGAACATTGGAAACCCCCATCATATTGACCAACACGTTCGGTGTAGGAGCGGCGTATGATGCACTCGTTGCTTACACTCTTGAGCGAAACCAGGAGGTCGGTCGGACCACAGGGACAGTCAACCCTGTCATTGGGGAATGCAACGATATGTATATCAATGATATTAGGAAGCAAGCAGTTACGAAGGAGCATGTTTTACAAGCCGTTGAAGATGCCAAAGACCACTTCACAGAAGGGTGTGTCGGAGCAGGTCGCGGGATGCTGTGTTATTCATTGAAAGGCGGAATCGGTTCTTCTTCCCGGAAGGTGGAGCTTGCACACGGTTCTTATACAATAGGTGTTCTGACCCTTACAAACTTCGGTAAACTGAGCGATCTCAGGATTGATGGTCAACCGGTTGGGCAACAATTGAAGAACTATATTCAATCTGAAGAAGAAAAAGATCGAGGGTCGATTATGATTGTGGTCGCTACAGACCTTCCCGTGTCAGAACGGCAATTGAAAAGAATATGTAAACGAACGGTGACTGGATTATCAAAGACCGGGTCAATGGTTGGAAATGGAAGTGGTGATGTTGTTCTCGGATTCTCGACCGCTACAACCATCCCCCACGGAAAACCCGAGGGTCCGTTATCTTTTTCATCTATCCATGAAGAAGATATAGATGAAGCTTTCCGTGCTGTTGGAGAAGCCACCGAAGAATCCATTCTTGAATCTCTATTTCAAGCAACACCGGTGAGGGGGAGAAACAGTCATCAAAGACCTACATTAACGGAACTGCTTGAAAGCCACCCCATCCAATTTTAGTCTAATGAGGGGAAGTCAAATTGAAGAAGGTTCCGCCCTCCTCCTCTGAGGCGCGGAACCTTCTTTTCTAACAAAAAAAGTTAAGCTGCTTTCTTTTCACCTCCGCCATGGCGACGGTGGTAGATGACATTAATCTCCGCTCCTACCATTAAAATGATCCCTGTAAGGAAAAACCATAACATTAAAATGATAATTCCTCCCAGGCTTCCATAGGTGGCAGAATAATTGCCGAAATTACTAACATAGAAAGAGAAAGCAAGAGAAATTAACTGCCAGAGAATAGCCGTGATTACTGCACCCGGAAGGATATGTTTAAAGGGAATATTCTTATTTGGCGCGAAGTGATAAAGCGCCATGAGAACGGCACCAATAACCACGATACTCAGCGTCCAGCGCAACACTTGCAATAGTACGGCTGTTTGAGAAGGCAGGTTGATCATATCAATCAAGACCTGGCCGAATACAGGAAGAACAAGGGCGACGATAATCGCTAAGATCATCCCGATGGTCAATACAATGGAAAGTAGACGCACCTTAATGAACGACCTTGTCTCTTCCACGTTGTAAGCCATGTTCGAGGACTGGATGAACGCATTGATACCATTGGAAGCAGACCAAAGCGTTCCTAAAATACCTACAGTCAAAAGCCCACCGCTTGGCTGCTCCACTACAGCGACAATGTTCTCCCGGAACACCTGGGCTGTATCGCTGGGTATGACATTGCTCATCGCCTGAATAGCTGTTTCAGCGTCTATATTCAAATAGGGGAGAATGGATAATACCAGAATTAAAAGGGGAACGATGGCTAATAAGTAATAGTATGCCTGCGCTGCACCAAGCAGGGGGATGTTGTCTTTTTGAAATTCAGAAATCACATCTTTCACATAGGATATCAAATTTTTCACAAGGGAAGCCTCCTCATCCATCTTCTACTAGACTATCCCCCTTTTTTCAGGGAATTAACCTAGGAATGTAGAAGAATAGGAGAATCTCCTTCACGTGCCGATGCTCTTCGTTTAGAAGAGGATGGGAGATTGAGAGACTCGCGGTATTTGGCAACGGTTCGGCGCGACACTTTCACGTTATGCTTTTCCTTTAACTCTGCTGCCATCTTTTGATCAGACAAAGCCTTCAGTGGATTTTCTTTTTGAATCATCTCTCTTATTAAATCTTTAATGTGTTGAGAAGAGACTTCTTCTCCATCTGAAGATTGATAACCCGTCACAAAGAAGCTCTTTAATTGGTATAATCCTTTGGGGGTCTGCAAGACTTTGTTAGACACGGTCCGGCTGACCGTTGACTCATGGACACCCAGTTTTTTTGCCACCTTTTTTAAAGTGAGCGGCCTCAATGAACCACCATTCAAAAAAGTGCTCTGATGCTTGATAATCACTTCCGCCACTTTCAAAATCGTGTTCTGCCGCTGCTCTATGCTTTGCAGAAGCCAGCGCGCTTTTTTATAACAGCCTTCCAAATACTCATGGGCTTCTTTTCCTTCTTTGTACATACGTACCAGCTGCTCATCCCACTGGATTTGACCGCTGACAGAAAAAGGATCACGCAACACAAATCCCCCGTCTTTTTCTTCCAGTATCAAATCAGGCATCGGCGGTATATTGTTCGGTCCATAATTCGGAAGCAGCGGACGTGGTTCTAAAGATTGGATAACTTCCAAAGCTTCGACAACACACGATTCCTCTATGTCCAGTTCACAAGCTACCCTTTTAAAGTTCTGATTGGCTAGGTCTTCTAAATGATTTTCAATCAAAACAGCTAAAACGGAAGAATCGGGATGCTTCTTTTCTACTTGGAAGAGTAAAAACTCTTTAAAACCCAAACAACCGACTCCCATCGGTTCAAACTGTAATAACAGGCGTCTTGCCCGCTTAGTCGTGTTCAGTGATTGACCGGTTTGAAGTGACGCTTCTTCTTCAGATATTGTACAAAACCCGCGTTCATCTAAACTATCAATTAAAAAAAGGAGCGTCTCTTTTAATGACTGGTCCACTTTCAACCATCCAGCTTGTTCCACCAGTCCATCACGCCAGTTTTTTTCATCGGGTACGATTTGGTCGATTGGGTCATGATAGGCCTCTCGATGATGACGATGGGAAGGAATCATACTTGGGGTTTCTAACGTTAAAATGGGGTTCTCATGGATTTCCTGCTGGAGATGTTCCCACATTTCAGCAGAGGTCCATTGAAGCATCGTGATTGCTTGACGCATTTTTGTTGTCATTACCAATCCTGTCGTTTGCTTATGAGTCAATTCAAGCTTCATTTCCACACCTCGTTTTGATAACGCTTTCATTGTTGTTTAACAGTATATATCTATTACTTATGATGGGCTAATCAGACCAAAAATTCAAATATATATGGAATTTTCAGATTCCTAGTGTAATTTTATCACTATCGCTCCCTTTAGTTGAAGACTCGGTTTCGAGATGTTCGTGTAATTCTAGGGGCTCCGGGAAAAGGTTCGCTTTCCACGGGGCGGGCGGTGAGCCTCCTCAGGCTACGCCTTCCGGGGTCTCACCTGTCCCACACGTCCCATAGGAGTCTCACCGTTTCCCTCCGCCCCTTTACCTTATAAGTGTCTCAAAACCACTTATAAAAGGGTTAGTTTGAATGGTTGAGGGAAGTGGATGATTAGAACAACTGTATTCATAAGTAAAGTTCCAATTCTTCTCCCTAAGCGGGCATATAGTGTGTTGCATCAAGCATTTGCGTTTGCTAAACGTCTATGAGGTAGAGTTTATATCATTCACTTCTGAATAACTATACGAGCTGATTTTTTAAGTAGTGGTTTCGAGTGTCTTCTTTGGTTAGTGGGCGGAGGGGAATGGCGAGACTCCTAACTTAAGTGTGCAGGTGCCTCGATCAGCGGCGTATGGACTGGACTGAGCTGGCGGAGATAAAGGAAACACGGAGAACGGAGTGATTCGATGTTGACTTATCGTACAGAAGCGAGGGAAGTCTCACTAGCCGCTAGGCGCCGAAACTGGATATCTACAGAGGAAAAAAGTGCTTGGTGAGACCCCACAGGACGCAGTCCGAGGAGGCTCACCGCGCTCCCGCGGAAAGCGAGCTATTCCCCGCAGCCCACATCCACTCAACAAAAGTCTCGAAAGTGAGTCTTCAAGAAACCTGCCATATAGTTGAACAATAAGCATAAAAAATAAGCCCGGATGCTTAATTCCGGGCTTATTTTCAGAATTGTTTCACGTGAAACATTTATAATACGAAGGTAGCGAGGGTTTGCTGGACTTCTTCAATTGGGCTGTCTTTTTTGAAGAGTTTCCCAATCGGTTCACTCGTTCCAGAGAGCCAGATTTTCAATTCAGAATCGAGGTCAAAGCTGCCTGCTGTCTCAACACTGAAGTGAGTGATACTTTTATAAGGAATGGAGTGGTACTCGACCTTCTTCCCTGTCATGCCCTGCTTATCGATAAGCAGTAAGCGGCGGTCTGTAAAAATGAATGAATCTCTCAGAACTTTGTAACCGCTTTGAACGTTTTCCCCTTCAATAAGAATGCCCTCAAGCTCTCTTTCAATTTTATCGACATCCACCTGACTGGCATTACCCATCAGACCATCTAAAAAACCCATCGGTATCCCTCCTATTTCATTAAACGTAATAACATAGCTTCACATGGTTCGAGTTCTATGGTTAATACATTGTTCTTTGAACTGAAAATCCGCTTTTTGTTTTCCTGACTCTGCCACTTCCCTTTTTGTATTGGCAAATTGATCTCTATTTTCTTTCTTGTATTCCGGTTGAATATATAAAGCATTCGCTCATCACTTGTTTTTTCATTAAAATGGTCCACACCGTTTTCTGTCCAGCGTTCGAAACCGATCACATCTTTGTCCAGGGTGAAAGACTTCCAATGACCGGTCCGGAGAGCGGTATGCTCTTTCCTCCACTCTCCGATTTTTTTATACCAATCCAGCAGTTCTCCATTCTCTCGACCCCAAGGATATGGTTTGCGGTTATCAGGGTCAGCTCCGCCCGTCACTCCCGCTTCATCTCCATAGTACAAGGAAGGCACGCCCGGAAAAGCATAGAGCCATAGACTGAGAGATTTGATTTGCTTGATGATGAGTTTCTCTGCTTCCTCTTGACTAAAATCATCTGGAAGATAGTCTTCCAACATCGTTTGGATTCTCTCTACATCGTGACTGGAAAGCATATTCATGACGGCATAGAAATACTCTTTCGGATAATGTTCGCTTAACGTCATGAGTCGGCGGTGGACAGTATATGCATCCATTTCACCCTTCATGAAGTCCAGCATCAATCGGCGCATGGGGTAGTTCATCACGGAATCAAGAACGCCACCCAAGAAGTAGTCCCGTCGTTTTCCGTAAGCTGTTTTGTTAGAAGCATCCTCCCAAACTTCCCCAAGAAGGACACTCGATTCATCTTTCTTCTTCAACTGACTATAGATTTGGCTGATCAAATCATCAGTCAGTTCATCAGCTACATCCAAGCGCCAGTTTTTCATACCTGATTGCTGCCATGTCTTAATGACACTCTCTTCATCATGGATGAGGAAATCCTGATAGTCCTCATTTTCTTTATTCAATGTCGGAAGCGTTCCGACGCCCCACCAGGCATCATATTCATCCGGATAATGGTGGAAGGTGTACCAGCTGTAGTACGGGGAATTTTTAGATTGATACGCGCCGAGAGAATCATACTTACCTTCTCGGTTAAAATAAATACTGTTGCTTCCAGTATGACTGAAAACCCCGTCCAGCATGATTTCAATACCTCTATCAGCCGCTTCCTTGATCAACGTTTCCAAGTCATCTTTCGTACCAAGGAGAGGATCGACTTTGTGGTAATCGCCTGTATCATAGCGGTGGTTGCTTTCCGCTTCGAATATCGGATTCAAATAAATAACCGATACCCCTAAACCTTCAATATAATCAAGTTTTTCAGTGATTCCTTTTAAATTCCCACCGAAAAAGTCCCAACGAATGACTTCTCCCCGTTCATTTCGAATGTAGACCGGATCGTTTTCCCAATGGGCGTGGACGAGGCTCGTCTCCGGTGCTTTCTCCATTTCGAGCTCTCCTGCCGTATAAAACCGGTCTGGGAAGATTTGATACATCGTCGCGTTTTTCCACCAATCCGGGGTTTTATACGAAGGATCGTACACTGTAATCTGCCACGAAGGAGGGATATGATCGTACACCTTCCCCTCCCCGCTCTCATAACTTTTTTCCCGTCCATAATAAAGGGTCTGTTCCTCTAGGATGATTTCGAAAAAATACCAGATGAGCTGCGGCCTTTCAGGCATCCGGATGGTAGCTTCATAAGATACCTGTTGATGTTCCTGACTGCAAAGGTCCATCTCCTTCGTCTTCTCATCGTCTGTACGGTCTAAGATGTAGTGAAGGATAACGTGGGAAACCCTGTACCGGTCATTGATGTCAATTTTGAGCGTAACAGGAGAACCCTTCGGCGCTGCACCGAAAGGCTCTCGATAAGATTCTTCAAAACTATTATGATACATATCCTTTTGTCTCACACATCCGTCCCCCTAAATAGTACCTCACTTCAACGCCTTCACACGTTGAATGTCCCATATATCGCGGGCATATTCCTGAATGGTCCGGTCACTTGAGAAAACTCCGGATTGAGAGATATTGACAAGACTCTTTAAGTTCCACTGACGTTTGCGTTGGTAATCCTGACTCACCTTTTTCTGAGCTAATACGTAGCTGGCAAAATCCTTAAGCACAAAATATTCATCATTATAGGTTAATAAAGCATCATAGATCTCTTGAAAATCGGTCTCTCCTTTGGAGAACGGGCTGTAATGAATGAGTTCATCCATAATGTGGCGGACACGCTCATCATTATCATAAACAGCTCGTGAAGAATAGGATCCGTTTCGATAATAGTCCCACACTTCATCAGACGTTAAACCGAAAATGTAAATGTTATCATCTCCGACAAGATCATGAATTTCCACATTCGCCCCATCCATGGTGCCAAGGGTCAATGCTCCGTTCATCATGAACTTCATGTTACCTGTGCCTGAAGCTTCCTTTGTAGCCATTGAAATTTGTTCACTGACATTGCTCGCTGGTATAATTCTCTCTGCGATGGAAACCGAGTAGTTTGGTATGAAGACGACTTTTATATAATCCTTCACATCAGGGTCGTTATTGACCACAGATGCGATGCGGTTGATAAGTTGAATTACTTTCTTTGCAAAGTGATAGCTTGGCGCTGCTTTTGCTCCGAAGAAGAAGGTTCTCGGAACAATATCAAGCGTCGGATCTGATTTCAATTCATTATATAAATGCATAATATGAAGGGCATTGAGCAATTGACGTTTATACCCGTGCAGTCGCTTGATATGAACATCAAAGATGGAGTTTGGATCGACGGTGATCCCTTGCGTGTTTTTCACCCAGTTCGCGAAGTTGACTTTGTTCTCCTGCTTGATTTCATGGAGCTTGTCAAGAAAAGCCAGGTCATCTTTATGGTCAAGCAAGCGGCTCAGTTGCTTCGGCTCTTTCATCCACTCCTCACCAATAGCCTCCGTGATTGCAGAGCTCAACGGACCGTTTGCGTGCATCAGCCAGCGACGGTGGGTGATCCCGTTCGTTTTATTATTAAAGCGCTCAGGAAATGTGTTATAAAAGCGCTTCATTTCACGTTCCTTCAGTATATCCGTGTGGAGTTTCGCGACTCCATTGATACTGTGACTCCCGACAATGCTCAAATGGGCCATTTTCACCTGGCCATCCGCCACAATAGCTAAATCCGCGATTCGATCGAATTCACCAGGGTAGGTTTTCCATAAACCCTGACAAAACCTTTCATTGATTTCATCGATAATCATGAAAATCCGAGGCAGCAATGAACGTACAAGCCCCACCGGCCAAGATTCGAGAGCCTCGCTTAATGTTGTGTGATTCGTATAGGAAACAGACGACTGTGTAATCTCCCATGCTTTTTCCCAGCCAATCCCCTTTTCATCCATAAGGATCCTCATCAGTTCAGGAATGACGAGCGCCGGGTGTGTGTCATTGATATGAAGCGCTACCTTATCAGGGAACGAGGACCATGGAAGTCCCAGTCTTTCAAACGATCGCACAACCGATTGCACGCCTGAGGACACTAAGAAGTATTCCTGCTTTAAACGAAGACTCTTTCCTTCCTCTGTAGAGTCATCAGGGTAAAGGAAGTCCGAGATAGACTCGAGGGATCGTTTATGATCTAAAAAGTGACCAAAAACCCCTTCCTTTTCCGCTTTTGTCATCGTATCCTCCACCGTGGGTTCGGCGGACCAGAGCCTTAAGGTATTCACCGTATCGTTATGGTAACCGACAACAGGTACATCGTAAGGGACGGCCTGAATGGGTTCATAGTTTTCATATTTGAAATGGAGTTTTCCATCTTTATCTCTAGTCGATGACACATTCCCACCAAAGCGAACTTCAATCGCATCTTCAGGGCGACGGACCTCCCAGATGAATTCTTTTGAAAGCCAATAATCCGGGAACTCCACCTGTTTTCCATCAATGATATGCTGATCGAACATTCCATATCGGTACCGGAGACCATAGCCATGCCCAGCTAATTCTAAAGAAGCAAGGGAATCGAGAAAACAAGCAGCTAATCGTCCTAAGCCGCCATTACCAAGACCAGCATCACTTTCCTTTTTTTCGAGTTCCGATAAAGAGAGGCCGAGATCCGCTAATCCTTCTTCAACAAGCGAAAGTACGTCTAAATTCAATAAATTATTACCGAGCAGACGTCCCATTAGAAATTCCATGGAAAAGTAATACACCTGCTTGGTTTTATTTGTTTTGTACTCCCGGTTCGTCTTCAGCCAATCTTTATTGATCTTCTCACGGATCAAAGCCCCAAGCGCCCGGTACGTATCGAATTCGGATGCTGTGTCTATGGTCTTACCAAACTTACTCTCCAACTGGGCTTTGAACTCTGTCTTGAATTCTTCTTTGTCACTGAACATCACCATGAAGGTTCCTCCTATCACCCCTGCTAACGAAACATGGATTGATAAAGATCCATATATTGATCAGCAGAGTTTTTCCATGTGAACTTACTCTTGCAAATGTTCTTCACAAGATTCTGCCAAGCAGCAGGTTCCTGATAGAATTCCAGAGCTCTGCGAATGGTGTACAGCATGTCATGGGCGTTGTAGTTGGTAAACGTAAATCCGTTCCCTTCTCCCGTCTCTTCATTATATGGCTGAACGGTGTCCGCGAGTCCTCCCGTTTCTCTTACAATGGGGGCAGCCAAATATCGTAAAGCTATCAACTGGCCGATGCCACATGGCTCAAAACGGGACGGCATGAGAAATAGATCGCTCGCCGCATAAATCTGTCTGGAAAAAGGTTCTGAAAAACGAATATTCGTAGACATTTTTTCTGGGTGTCGGTGCTGGGCCCACTGGAGCATTTGTTCATATTGGTATTCTCCTGTACCAAGTAAGACGATCTGAACGTCATCGTCATGTAATAACTCATCGATGACCCGACCGATCAAATCGAATCCTTTTTGCTCCACCAGCCTGGAAACGATGCCAATCATTGGAACATCTTTTCTGACTGGCAAACCAAGCTCCGCCTGCAGCCACATTTTGTTTTGGGCTTTCTTGATTAAAGAACTGCGATAAGGAAACGCCAGGGCATCATCTTTCATAGGGTTATAGTTTTGATCATCGATGCCGTTGACGATCCCGATCAATTCATCAGTACGTTTTCGTAACACTCCATCTAGGTTTTCCCCATAATAAGGCGTTTGAATCTCTTTTGCGTAAGTTTCACTGACCGTTGTAATGAAGTCCGCGTAATTCAAGGCCCCTTTCATGAAATTGATGTCCCCGAAAAATTCAAACGCATCTTCTGTCATCATATTCTCATCAAAGTCCATCAAATCATGAAGCACGGATTGGGCAAATACGCCTTGATACTTCAAATTATGGATAGTAAAAACGGTTTTCATACCTTGAAGTTTTTCAACTTCCTTATAGTGGGTATGTAAGTAAACCGGAATCAACCCTGTCTGCCAGTCGTGGCAATGCAAAACATCAGGCGTCCAGTCCATCTCACAGACCCAATCCATCACGGCACGATTGAAGAATACGAATCGCTCCGCTTCATCATCATATCCGTATAGATTAGAACGCTTGAAATAATACTCGTTATCTATGAAATAGACAGGAATGCCTTCATATTTGATATATTCGATTCCAGCATATTGACTGCGCCAGCCAAGCTGTACATTCATTTCACCCAGATGTTCCAGCTGTTCTTTCCAGTGATCATCCATGTTTTCATATTTCGGCAGGACAACCCTGACATCCGCGCCCTGATTTTTTAAGGCATGAGGTAGAGAACCTAAAACATCAGCCAGACCACCTGTTTTAATAAAAGGGGTACACTCAGAACCAATCATCAAAACATTCACGTTTTACCCACTCCTTTAATTTTATACGTTCAAAAACATGTTCAAAACATCACGAATGAGCTGATTACATGAAAAGGACTGTCAGAGTGATGAAATCCGGACAGTCCCTTCATGGGGGTATTACATTGTTCTTCTTTTTGCTACGACATACGGCTTCTCTGGCGCACCGATTAATGTCTTTCCGTTTGAAATGCTGCAATCTTTATCGAGAATGACGTTTTCTAAAACGGCATTGCTATCAATTTCACAACGTTGCATAATGATTGAGTTTTTGATGACGGCTCCTTCAGCGACTTTCACACCACGGAAGAGAATGCTGTCTTCGACATGACCTTCAATGACACATCCATTTGCGACCATCGTATTGGAAACGTTGGAAGTAACGGTATAGTTGGAAGGTGCTTCATTTTTAATTTTAGTGAAGACGGGAGCATCATCTTTGAACAACTCATCATGTTCTTCCGGATTCAAGAGCTTCGCACTATTGCGGTAGTAGCTTTCAACAGAGTTCACCAGGGCATGACCACCATGGTATTCATACGCATGGATATTAATCTCAGGCAGTTTCGCTTTAATCCCGTCTAAGAAAAAGTGGGAGCAGCCATGAGCAATGCACTTCTCGATCAAATTGTATAGGAGATCTTTCTCAATGATGTACATATCCATGTACACATTCTTATTGCTATGATCATTGTGGATCGCTGTCACCCGGTTGTCTTCATCAACGTCAAGCTTGTGAGCTCGTTGGTGCTCTGGATAAAGTTCATCCACTTTTTTGTAGATAACCGTAACATCTGCACCAGAACTTTTATGTTCTTGCAGCACATCCTGATAATTGATGTTGCAGATATGCTGTGAACCTGAAACAACAATATAGTTGGCTAACGTTCGATTGATGAAATCGATATTGTTGTGGAAATGCTGCAAATCGCCACGTGAAATGTCTGTTGGATCATTCCAGTCTGGAGGAAGGATGAACAGCCCGCCACGCTTGCGATCCAAGTCCCACGCTTTCCCTTGCTCCAAATGATCCATGAGGGAGCGGTATTTTCTGCGCGCGAATACGGCTACGGATTCAATTCGGGAATTTGTCATATTTGAAATGGCAAAGTCGATCATCCGGTAACGTCCCGCAAATGGTACGGCGGCGCCACAACGGAAATAGGTCAACTCATCCAACATGTCTTGTTCGTGATCTAAGTTTATGATTCCTGCTATACGATCCATAAAATCCTCCCTTTAACTATTGGTAGCATAACTTGTGGCAAGGACACTGCCTTCATCTGCCACGAGTGTAATTTCACTTTCTGGTGACGGGTCGCCGATGACTGCCCCATCCTCAATGACGCTTCCTTTTGAAATGATGGCCCTGTGAATCTTCACATTTTTACCGATTTTCACATCAGGCATGATGACACTGTCTTTGACGACCGAAGATTCATCCACGTGAACACCATAGAAAATGATGGATGTATCTACAGATCCCTTAATGCGGCAGCCCTCATTGATCAATGCATTTCTCACATGAGCCGTCGGCGCGATATATTGGGGCGGCTGATTCGGGTTCTTCGAGTAAATGCGCCACTTTGAATCGTTCAAATCCAGTTCAGGCTCCCTCTTCAGAAGATCCATGTTCGCTTCCCAAAGGCTGTCGATCGTACCGACATCCTTCCAGTAACCTTCGAATGTGTAAGCCATTAACTTTTTATAATCGTAAAGAAGAGCGGGAATGATGTCTTTCCCAAAGTCATGGGAGGAATTTTCTTTTTCTGCATCTTCAATCAGGTACTGTTTCAACACATCCCAACGGAAAATGTAGACACCCATAGACGCCAGATTACTCTTCGGATTCGCAGGTTTTTCATCAAACTCAGTAATTCTTCCATCTCCATCCGTGTTCATAATGCCAAAACGGTTCGCATCTTCCCACGGTACTTCGATAACTGAAATGGTTGCATCAGCGCCGGACCCTTTATGATAATCAAGCATTGCGCCGTAATCCATCTTATAAATGTGGTCTCCAGACAGCACAAGAACGTGTTCTGGTTCATATTGATTCAAAAACTTCAAGTTACGGTAAATAGCGTTGGCTGTACCTGTGTACCAGCCGCCTCCTTCTGCCTGCATGAATGGGGGCAGAACGGAAACACCACCGTATTTTCGGTCAAGATCCCAGGTGTCCCCAATGCCAATATAGTCATTCAAAATTAAGGGCTCATACTGGGTAAGGACACCGACTGTGTCGATTCCTGAATTGGTACAATTGCTTAATGGAAAGTCGATGATTCTATATTTTCCGCCAAAGTAAACAGCAGGTTTTGCAATTTGTTTGGTTAATGACTTCAGTCTGGTTCCTTGGCCGCCAGCCAGAAGCATTGCTACACACTCTTTATTTTTCATGATTTTCCTCCTTGGATACTGAAGTTCTTTTCAAGAAGCTCACACCGAGCGGGGGAATCGTCATGGTAATATGCTGATCCTGTCCTTGCCATGGGGAAGGTACGCTGTCTAAAGGCAGGCCGTTCGTCTGCCCAGAACCTCCGAAATGTTCCGCATCGCTCGAGAAGATCTCTTTGTATGAGCCGTGTTTCGGTACTCCTACTCTATAATCATGATAGACTTCTGGAGTAAAGTTGCAGACGACCACTAGTTGGTCATTCGATGTACGGCTGTTGCGGACAAATGAGATGATGCTCTGCTCATAGTTGTTGGCATCGATCCACATGAAGCCCTCTTCCTTATGGTCGAGTTCCCATAAGGCTGGCATATCCTGATACAATTGGTGCAACTGTTTCGTATAATCCAAAATGGAGGCGTGGGAATCATAATCCAACAGTTCCCAATCCAAATCCTCTAAATCTTTCCACTCATCGAACTGTCCGAATTCACCTCCCATGAACATGAGTTTCTTCCCTGGGTGGGCATACATGTAGGCGAGAAAGGCCCGCAGGTTCGCAAATTTCTGCCAGTAATCACCCGGCATTTTATTTAACAACGATTTCTTACCATGAACGACTTCATCATGAGAAATCGGTAATACAAAATTCTCGGAAAAAGCATAGAACAAAGAGAAAGTAATCAAGTTATGGTGGTATTTCCTATGAATAGGATCCATTTCCATATACTTGAGCATGTCATTCATCCAACCCATGTTCCATTTATAATTGAAGCCAAGCCCCCCGATATAGGTGGGTGCACTAACGAGTGGCCATGATGTGGACTCTTCGGCCATCATCAATACATCTGGAGTTTCCTCAAAAATGGCTTCGTTCATTTTTTTAATAAACGATACGGCTTCCAAGTTTTCACGGCCGCCGTACTCATTCAGTTCCCATTCGCCATCTTCCTTGCCGAAGTCTAAGTAAAGCATGCTAGCCACGGCATCGACCCGCAGGCCATCTAGATGGTATTCTTTCAGCCAGTAGATCGCGTTCGAAATCAGGAAGCTCTGAACTTCGTTTCTAGCAAAATCGAACGTAAGCGTACCCCACTGCGTTTTCTCCGCTTTACTAGGGTTTGCATATTCATAGAGAGCTTCTCCATCAAAACGGCGTAACCCGTGGGCGTCCTTACAAAAATGACCAGGCACCCAATCCAATATGACACCGATCCCATATTTATGACACTGGTCGACAAAATATTTAAAGTCATCCGGGGTTCCATAGCGGGAGGTGACAGAAAAGTACCCGGTCGCCTGATAGCCCCATGAACGATCAAAGGGATGCTCCGTTAGTGGAAGGAGTTCAATATGGGTGTATCCTAAATCTTTGACGTAGGGAATCACCATCTCAGCGTAATCCCTGTAATTGTAGAAGACCTCAGGTTCGATGTTTTTCCATGAACCTAGATGAAGCTCGTAGATGGACATCGGAGATTCATAGGGGTTCTTCGCTTTTCTCTGTTTCATCCATTCGCCATCGCTCCAGGAGTAATTATCCAAGGGGTAGACGACAGATGCCGTATCAGGTCGAAGTTCACTGGAGATTGCATATGGATCCGCTTTCAGCTGAAGATGCCCGTGAGCCGTTAATATTTCATACTTATATATCGTGCCTTTTTCAAGACCCGGAATGAAGGCGATCCAAATTCCGTTATCATTGATTTTTTCCATCGGATTCTTCCGGCCGTCCCAATCGTTGAACATCCCGACGACACTCATCTGAACCGCATGGGGAGCCCAGACGGTGAAACGAATGCCTTTCTCTCCGTTTCTCGTATCCGGATGCGCACCGAGCAGCCTGTGACTGTAACGGAGGTTTCCTTCATGGAATAAATAGATATCATGCTCTAGAGTTGTATCTTGGACCACACCATCACTCCTCTTTAAATTAGTAGATTTTTAGTTTCTGTTGATGAACAATGCAAAAAATTTACGTGTTTTGTTTTTGCCTATATTCATCATAAAATCAGGAAACCTCTTTTACAATTGCTATTAATAAAAATTTTCTGAAAAGTTTTGTCGAATCGTGACGAATTTTTATACATCTTCATTATTTCCGCTTACTTTTATAACAACGTTTATAAGTAAGCGCTTGCATAAATATGTACTTCCCTCTTCCTTTTATGGAAAAACCTTACTAAGAAAAAAGATTCCAAATATAGGACTTTTATAGTGATCATTCATTTTGTATTGTCGTTTAGAGGCATGGCCTCTGTTTGTTCCTCTTCCTACATAGTAAAAGCGTTTTTCGCCTCTAAAGATGAAAAGTACACTCCGTACCTGGTGTAGATTCATTTTAATCAACGGGCGTGGGATGAAAAGGAAAGAATCAAGCAGTCACGGCGTAACGGATCAATTCTATCTATGTTTTTTCTACTTTCCCCATACAGAAAGAATACGCCCTTCCTTCCCTTTTAAGGAAAAGGAACGATCTTTTGAATTTACATAAACTTCTAAAGTGTATAGTGTTTCATTGAAATAGATTAGTGGTATAGCTTTAAAAGAATTAAAGGGTCAGCTGGAGGTAGAAACTCCATTGGCTTTTTCTCTATTGGCAAAAAGCAGGTAGAGAAATCCTTAAAACATAAAAGAGGTGAAGAGTCATGTCATTAGCGGGAATCAGTTTACTCATCATCGCGATCGCCTTTGCATTCATAGCCATTTTCGTTGTGAAAACACTGAAAGCTGCATCGAGTACGATGACGAGCGTTTCACAGACGTTAGAAAAAGTCGAAGGGCAAATGCAGGGCATCACTACAGAATCGGAAAGTTTACTTAAGAAAACGAATCACATCGCTTCAGATATTGAAACGAAAACGAAGACGCTTGATGGTCTGATGGATGCCCTCGGCAATGTCGGTACAACGGTGGGTCATGTGAACCAATCCATCCAGGGCGTTTCTGAGAGTGTGGCGCACGCTTCTCATGAAAGAGACGAAAAAGTAACAAAAGCACTCCGTTGGGGGGATGCAGCGATTGAACTGTATCTGAAATGGAAAAGAAAAAAAGTACAATAAAGAAGAGAGGTTTTTCAGATGGACTTTCTAGGAATCGGTGTTCTCATTATCGGAATCGCCTTTGCGATTGTTTCCATTTTCCTTATTAAAGCATTGAACAACTTGGCAGGGGTCCTTGGCGGCGTTAAAAAAACTGTCGATCAACTGCCGGAGCAACTGGATTCTGTCATGAAAGAGACGACAGGTGTCCTGCACCAAAGTAACGATACATTAGCAGACGTCAATGAAAAGATCCGGGCGCTCAGTCCTCTTTTCTATATCGTAGGGGATATCGGTGAGTCTTCCAGGAAGCTTACGTCCTCTCTTGTTGACATGACATACTCACTGAAGCAGACGACACATGAAGGTGAACAAAAGATTAACGAAGAAGGTTGGCGCGGCGTTTACGGAGCTCTTGCTTTGACCTATTACTTTTCACAGAAACGGAAGGCACTCAAGACCGCTCAAGTGGAGACGACCTCCTCATGAAGGCACTCGAATGGATGATCGGCATCGTCGCCGGGTTCGTCGGTGGAATAGCATTGAGAATATGGAGGAAGGAACCATCCATTTCAAAGATGAAGTATGACCGCAAAAAAGAGGAGTTTTATAATACAGGTAGAAATCAATATGAAGACATTCAATCGACGAAAGAAAAACTACGCATGGAAGCTCAAAAAAATTTAAAAACCGAAAGGGGAATTTCCTAATGGAAAACCAAAATGTAAACCAGCAGCCACAAACACAAACAACTAAAAAAAGAGGCAATAAAAAACTGCCTGTTGCGATCTTAACAGGAGCATTAATTGGCGGGGCTTTTATTCTTATTAAAGACCCTAAAGAAAGAAAACGTCTGAAAGAGGGTACACGTTCAACAAAAGACGCGGTTTCTGATTATGCTTCGGAAGTGAAAGAAGATCCATCTGCGAAAAAAGATGACCTGGTCACACGCGTCCGCAATGTGGTGAACATTGTAAGTGAGGCAGCTGCAACTGTTCAAGATGTATTTAACAACCAAGGAAAAGAAATTGCTGATAAAGCGAAAGATATTAAAGAAGAGTCTGAAGAGATCATAAACACAGCCAAAGATGCAGGAGAAGATCTGCAGGAAGTTGGCGATAAAGCCAGAGAAGCGAAGGACGAGCTTAGAGAAGATTCCCAAGAGGAAAATGCAACGGTACCTCAAGAAAAAGTCGTAGAGGTCAATCCTCAACGCTAGTTCTATATTACATGAATGAAGCCCTGCGCAATGGCGCAGGGCTTCTCTTTTTTCGCGACAAAGAAGGAGGAAGCACTGGTTCGCTTCTTCCGTTCTAATCTGTAAGTTCCGTCAACTGTTGAGAAGAGGCTGCCACTTTATAAACCGCGTCATTGATTTCCTCAATCACCTGAGCGAATTGTTCCAGCTCTGCTTCAATCCCTGCATTATACATCTTGTTTTGACCCATCGCAGATACGATTTCTGTGAAAAACTGATTGATTTGACCCATGCTGTCTGCACCTTCAGAAATCATGGTGTTGATGTTTCCAACATTACTTGAAACGTTATGAATCTGCCCACTGGTAGTGGAAATCAAATCTGAAACTTCTGCAACTGAGTTCTGCGTCTGCTCAGACAACTTCCGTACCTCATTCGCGACCACAGTAAATCCTGCACCATGCTCACCAGCTCGTGCAGCTTCAATCGAAGCATTCAATGAGAGTAAATTCGTCTGCTCTGCAATGGAAGAGACAATGGTTACGATCTTACTGATTTCTTCAGCGACGTGCTTTAATTTTTCCATGTCACCAGAAATTTCATTGATGTTTTCCTGAATCTGGTTCATTTGTTTTTGTTGAATTTCCAGGCGCTGTTTCCCATCCATCGACTGCTGTTCCACTTGTTGAGCGACTTGAGAACCTTTCTTCGAATCCCCCACAATTTTATCTGTCTGTTCCGTCAACTGTTCTGTTGAAGCACTCGCCTGCTGAGAGACAGCTGCCACCTCTTCAGACAATTGATCTACTCGACGGTACGCCTCTTCTCTTCTCTCCACTTCAATCTGCCGAAGTTCCTTAGCTTCTTCCTGGTACATTTCAAGTACGAGCTGCTGCTCAATATTTAAAATTTTGGTCGTTGCACGAGTGGCCTCCCCAAAATGCTCACGTGGAAGATCTTGTTCATAAATATCCATGAAAGATAATAAAAGGTCCTGAAAAGCAGACATGTACCATTTCGGTTCCAGCCCAATTTTCAAATGGACAGCTGCAATCCTTTTCCTTTTTTCAATAAAGGTGGTATCAATCGTACCGTTGAACATTTCCTTAATATGAACTTTCAGTGTTTGTTTTAAACGATCGACAGAACTGTGGTCATTGATAATCCGTTCTAACGATGGTTCATGTTCCAAGTTTTTATAAAATTGGGGTACGATTTGATCAATATGATTGCTGATTATTGGCTTTAGTGATTGCAGGATCGCTAAATCCTGTTCTTTAAGATGAACCATTTCGAATTGTGTATGTAGATCAGAGTCTTCTGGTATGTTAATGACTCCTGTATATCCTTCACCGAGCGGTCTAACTACCTCTTTTTTCTTTGTCATGAATAAACCCATGTGCATCCCCCTTAAGTTGACTCTCTCTTCTAGTAATATCGACTTAAACGACCGAACAGTTTAGCAAGATTCTATTTCTTCCACAAACGCTCCCTTTAGTTGAAGACTCAGTTTC
Source organism: Halobacillus sp. HZG1 (assembly GCF_035818575.1). Lineage (NCBI taxonomy): Bacteria > Bacillati > Bacillota > Bacilli > Caryophanales > Bacillaceae > Halobacillus > Halobacillus sp. HZG1. The sequence continues at coordinate 636 of NZ_JAYLVQ010000033.1, read as the reverse complement.
GAGACTTTTGTTGAGTGACGGGGGCTGCGGGGAATAGCTCGCTTTCCGCGGGAGCGCGGCGAGCCTCCTCGGACTGCGTCCTGTGGGGTCTCACCAAGCACTTTTTCCCTCCTAGATATCCGGTTCCGGCGCCTAGCGGCTAGTGAGACTTCCCTCGCTTCTGTACGATAAGTCAACATCGAATCACTTCGTTCTTCGTGTTTCCTTTATCTCCGCCAGCTCAGTCCAGTCCATACGCCGCTGACCAAGGCGCCTGCACACTTAAGATAGGAGTCTCGCCATTCCCCTCCGCCCCTTTGACATAGAAGTATCTCGAAACCACTTCCCGAATCATCAGCTATTCAGTTTGATGGAGTATCATTATAAACTCCCATCCAGAGACACTTGAACCCTGAAAGCTTGATACAGAGCGTTTTATGGTTACAACAATCGAGGTAGCGGGATGCCATCCTACTTGGTAAAGGGGTTCGTTACACTCATACATCGAAAGGGGTGGTTGGGAAGCTGCGAGACTCCCGTGGGAGAAAGGAGATCGGCGAGATCCCGCAGGGCGTAGCCCGAGGAAGCTCGCCACTCCCCCACAGGAAAGCGAGTAGCTTCCCAGCCATCCCCGACGCCCAATAAGGTAACGAAACC